>DATJGQ010001210.1:0-3670 GCA_035494815.1 Gemmataceae bacterium | reverse complement strand
GCGATTCGGGGCATCCGTGGTCGCCGACCGGCGGGGCACTCAAAACCCGGCACTCGCCCCGGGACAGTCGACCCAAACGAAAGGGGATCAGATGGCCAAGACGAACTACACCCTGCTGCTGGAAGGCATCGAGCCGGGTCGCGGCGATCGAACCATCGTCCTGGAATCGTGGAAGATGGGCGTTACGAACGCTGTGTCGATCGCCGAAACGGGGCGACTCAGTGGGGGCAAGTCGCAGCACCAGGACGTATTTCTCACGACGCGGGATCCGAGGTTCCTCAAAGACAAGTTCCTGTGGCAGGCGAACGACGTTCACGTCAAGAAAGCCACTTTGGCCGGCGTCGGCACGGAGGACGCGACGGATCGCCGACCGAGATTCAAATACGTCTTCCGCGAATGCCTTCTGACTTCCCACTCAGCCGGCCGGAGTGGCGACGCCAAGGACGCATTCGGCCAGTTTACGTTGGCATTCGCTAACGTCGATTCTTGGCAGGGGGTCATTCCGCCGGAACACGAGACCGTCCAGCCGCGCGACCGGGCCGCGCTTCACACTCTTCGCATGAACCAACAGGGGATGATCGCCATGAGAAAATCCGGTGGAGATGCGGACTATGCGGGCAAACAGTTTGTCCGATATGGCTGATTGGCCGAACGCGACAAGGGCCACGTCAATCGACCGGCCCCTCCGGCGAACCGCGCGGCTTGCCGGATCAGGTCCGGCAACGGCGAGTGGGTCTTGGCGGATTCGGCGTCGGCGGCAGAGCCCATAACGATGTCCAGGTCGCGGCAGTCACTCGGCCGCACATGGCAGCATCCTGACGCGCTCCCGTCCTGGGAATAAAACGGCGCCCGAATTGTCAAGCCACCAGCCAGGCCGCGACTACCTGCAAACCCTGCCAGCGCCCTGCTTTGCTGTGTCGGCGCGGAGCTTATTGTGCCGGCGCCGCTTGGGATGATCTAGTCGTTCGCCGGCGCCGCCGCTGCTCGTGGATCCTCGCGGCGCTCGCTATGGCCATCGTCGTCTGCGAACTTATTCCGATCCAGCGAATTTTCGGACGGGACGACGAGTCAGTTGCGTCGGGCCGTCGCGAGCTGTAGAGTTCGGCGTCCCCGCCTCAGGAGTTACACCGCGGCGCATGGGACATCTCGGTCCCGCCTGTCCAGCTCCGGGCGCGGCAGACGCAATCGCGGTCGATGGTTCGTCTACGACCATGCCGAAACGAAAACGTCGCGGAGCGACGGAGTCGCGTGATGCGACCCGCATCAACGTCCTGGCCATGTAGCGGGCCAGCGCGCTGCCGGTCGCGATCGCGAAGGCCATCGGCGTGCACAAGAACGCGGTATGCTACCACCTCCGCAACGCCGGGGTCGACCCGACGGCCGACCTGCAGGCCCGGCAGCGGGCGGTGAAGGCACGGTTCATCGCAGTCTGGAACGCTGCCGCCACGGCCGACGAAGCGGCCGCGACGCTCGGCTTGTCGCCCCGGCAGGTCGTCTTGAAAGCCTACCGGATTCGCTTGCGTGACGGCGTCCGGCTCAAGCCGATGCCCCCGCGGCCGCACCCGCCGCGCACGTCTCCGCTGGGCGACCGGGTGGCGGCCTTGCTGCGGCGCGGCCTGTCCAATCACGAGGTTGTGCGACGGTCGGGCGCGTCGCTGAACTATGTCGGCCTCATCCGCAAGCAGCTCGGACTGTTGACAAGGCCGCGCTGGACGGCGGACGACGACGCGCTGTTCGCCAAGTTCACCGTGGCCGAGATCTGTCGGCGGACGGGCCCGACTTTAGATGCCGTTTCGGCGCGGTTGCGAATACGGCGTCAGGGGCGCGTATGAAGAAGAGGCGAGGACGGGGCCGGCCGAAAGGCTCCTACGGCCCGACGCGGGCGGAGTGCGTCCGCCTGTTCGCCGAGGGGCTCGGTCCCGTTGACATCGCTGTCCGGCTCCGCATCTCGCATCAGGCCGTGAGCGGTCAGCTGCGGAGCGGGGGGTACGACCCAGCGGCCCGCGTTGCGGGGCGGCTCGCCGGCGAGCGGGACCGATTCCGGAAGGTGTGGGAGTCGTCCGCCTCGGTGGCCGACGCCGCCCGGGCGCTCGGCCTGACCGAGGCGCGAGCCCTCACACGGGCGCGATCGCTCCGCAGGCGGGGGCTTCATCTCCGGCTGCTGGCGGCGGAAGGCCGGGCCGCCCGGGCGCTCGCCAACCGGCAGCGGTTCCTCAATGTCTGGAACGCCGCCCGGTCGGTCGCGGAGGCGGCAGGGCGGCTCGGGTGGTCGCTGAGTATGCCCGGAACACCGCCAGCCGGTTCCGGCGGCTCGGCATGCCGGTAAAGTACATGCGGAATCTGCCACCGCCGCACGAGCGCGCGAATCGGTCCCGGCCGAAGGGACGGGCGCCTGGCGGTCCGCAATTGCGAGCCGTTGTGACTCGACGCTCTAGCGAATGACAACCGACCTTACAGCCCGTCGCTCATACGGCGTACCATCGCCGGCATGACCTACGTCGTCTGGCACAAAGGCGGCCGTCGGCGGGCCGGCCGCAACGAAGACAAGCTCCTCGGCACGGTCGAGGCCGACGACCAGGCGGCGGCCGAACGATTGGCTGCGGAGAAGTGGCCGGGCTTGCGGTTGTCCGTCCGGCGCTTCCGGCGCTTGTCCGGCGCAGTCTCCCGTGACGGGGACATTTTCGACAGCAGAAAAGGCGTCGGGAAATCGTTTTTTAGCGCATGCGCGCCGTGCGAACATTCGCTTACACGATTAGCGAGGGTCGCATGTCTCCCGGGATTCCCGAATCGAATCGGCTTGAAGAATTCCGCGCCTACCTGCGCGTGCTCGCCCGCACGCAAGTCGATGACCGACTGCAAAGCAAGATCGACCTGTCCGGCGTGGTTCAGCAGACTCTCTTGGAGGCCCACCGGTCCTCTGAGCGGTTCTCCGGTCGCAGCGAGGCCGAGGTGGCGGCGTGGCTCCGCCGCGCCCTGGCAAACAATCTGACCGATGAAGTCCGACGGCTGGCCGTCGGCAAGCGGGACGTCGGCCGGGAGCGGTCGCTCGAGTCGGCTCTGGAGCAATCGTCCGCCCGGCTCGAGGCGTGGCTCGCGGCCTGCCAATCGTCGCCGTCGGAGCGGCTGCAGCGGCACGAGCAGGCGATGAGGCTCGCGGCGGCCCTCGAAGGGCTGCCGGAGAATCAGCGGCGGGCGGTCGAGATGCGGCATCTGAAAGGAAAATCGCTGGCGGAAGTCGCTGCCGCACTGGGGAGCAGCAAGGCGGCGGTGGTCGGGCTGCTGCACCGCGGCGTACACGCGCTCCGAGAGGTGTTGTCCGAAGTAAGCGAGGGCTAAGCCATGAAGACCGGCAACATTTCCCACGATGAAAGGCTGCACGCGGTCCTCGCCGAATACCTCGACGCCGTCGAGGCCGGCAAACCCACGGAACGCAGGGAACTGCTGTCCGCTCACCCGGACCTCGCCGCTGACCTGGCCGCGTTTTTCAACGAGCAAGACCAGATGGCCACCCTGGCTGCCAACCTACGGCCGGCCACGCTGCTCGGCGGCACCGCGCCGCCCTTGGCCCGCGTACTCGGCGATTTCGAGGTCCTCAGAGAGATCGGCCGGGGCGGTATGGGCGTGGTCTACGAGGCCCGGCAGGTGTCGCTCAACCGCCCGGTGGCCCTGA
>DATJGQ010001209.1:0-5820 GCA_035494815.1 Gemmataceae bacterium | reverse complement strand
GTCGTGAAACTCCAATGCGTCGGCGCGCAGGCGACTCCGGCCCAGAAGGTCGGCCCCGCGCTCGGTGCCCACGGCGTAAACATCGGCCAGTTCGTCACGCAGTTCAACGAGCGGACCAAGAACCTGCGCGGCATCACCGTGCCGGTGGTCGTTTCGATCTTCTCCGACCGTTCGTTCACCTTCGAGACGAAGAGCCCGCCCGCGGCCGTGCTTCTCAAGCAGGCCGCCGGGATCCCGCTGGAAAAGAAAAAAGGCGGTGAGCTGATCCCGGCCGAGGAAAAGGCGAAGGGCAAGTACAAAGGGTTCAAGGTCACCAAGGCCCAGGTCGCCGACATCGCCAAGCAGAAAATGGCCGACCTCAACGCCCGCGATGTCGAACATGCGTCGCGGATCGTCGCCGGCACGGCCCGGAGCATGGGACTCGCGGTAGAAGGGTAGACGGAAGTCGATGATCTTTTGGGCGGCCGGGGGGTGGCCGCCCGCTCGTTAGTTTCCTAAGAATATCGGTTCGGGGGCGTTTCGGCGCTTTATTTGCTGTCACGCCGATCTCGGGCTTTGCAAACGCTTTAGAACCATGGCTAAGAAAACCGCGCCGCCGCCCGCCGAAACCGAGGCCGCCGCCCCGGCTCCCCCGCAGGAGACGCCCCCGGCGGCCGTAGCGGCCCCGACTTCCGCGCCGCCTCCGGTCGCTACCGGAGCCGCCGCGCCGACGGAAACCAAAAAGAAGTCGCGGCCCGGTCGCGGCACGCCGCGGGGTAAGAAGCTCAAGAACCACCTGAAGAATCAGCAAGCGAAACTTGCCAAAGAAGGGCCCGCCCCGCTCAAGAAGGCCGTCAGCCTCTTGAAGTCGATGAAGCGAGCGAAGTTCGACGAGACCGTCGAAGTCCATATGTGGCTCGGCATCGACCCGACGCAGAGCGACCAGTTGGTCCGCGGGGCGGTCTCGCTGCCGCACGGCATCGGCAAGTCCGTCCGTGTCGCGGTCTTCTGCCAGGCGGACAACGTCGCCAAGGCGAAAGAGGCCGGCGCCGACTTCGCCGGGGCGCAGGACCTGATCGAGAAGGTCCAAAAGGAAAACTTCCTCGACTTCGACGTGGCGCTGGCGACGCAGGACATGATGGGCCAGGTCAGCCGCCTCGGTAAGGTGCTCGGCCCGCGCGGCCTGATGCCGACGCCGAAAGCCGGCACCGTCATCCCGGCCGGCGGCGACGTGGCCAAGGCGGTCAATGAGTTCAAAGCCGGCAAGGTCGAGTACCGGGCCGACAAGAGCGGCAACATCCACGCGGGCGTGGGCAAGATGTCGTTCGACGAAAACAAGATCGTCGAGAACGCGACCGTGTTCATCGACCAGGTACGGGCCGCCAAACCGTCCGGCGTGAAGGGCCATTACATCAAGTCGGTGACCTTGTCGGCGACGATGAGCCCCGGCATTCCGTTGCAGGTGTAATTCGCGATGAGCAAGCAGGTCAAGCAGATGCAGATGGACGCGCTCGCCAAGGCCTTCGGCGGCGTCCGCGACCTCGTGGTGTTCAGCGCCAGCGGCATCGACGCGACGACCGAGAACAATATCCGCATCGGGTTGCGGAAAAAGAACGTCACGATGATGACGGTCAAAAACAGCCTGATGCGCCGCGTCTTCAAAGACTCCGGGATCACGCTCGACGACGCGACTTGGGCCGGCCCGACGACCATCGCCTGGGGCGGGGAGAGCGTCAAGGACCTCAGCCGCGAGATCGAAAAGGCACTGCTCAAGAACGACAAGACCAAGGACAAGGTCAAGATGAAGACGGCCCTGGCGGAAGGCCAGCAGGTGCCGTTCGCCAAGGCGCTGACGATGCCGACCCGTAAGGAAGCGATCGGCGAGATCATCGGCGCGATCCTCGGCGCGGCCGGCAGCATCGCCGCCGCCCTGACCGGCCCGGCCTCCCAAGTGGCCAGTCAGATTCAAACGATCAGCGAAAAGAAAGAGGGCGAACCCGCGCCCGCCGCTTGACCTCGTACGTTTAGCGACGCTTCGAAGAAGCGTTTTGGACTTGAGCTATTACGCAGTCGGCTGCCCGCTTCAGCAGCCCCGCACGGGAAAGGATAAGTTAGATGGCCGAAGGGACCACGTTCGCCGACGACATCGTCGCACTCGGCGACAAGATCGCCGCCCTCACGATCGTCAAGGCGGTCGAGCTGAAAGACTATCTGAAAGAGAAGTACAAGATCGAGCCGGCCGCGGGCGGCGTCGTCATGGCGGCCGGACCGGGCGGCGGCGGCGCGGCGGCGGCCGAGAAGCCCGCCGAGAAGACCGAGTTCACCGTCCAGCTCGACGGCTTCGACGCGGCTAAGAAGATCACCGTCATCAAGGTCGTCCGCGAGATCACCGGCCTCGGCCTGAAAGAGGCTAAAGATCTGGTCGAAGGGGCGCCCAAGGCGGTCAAGGAGAACGTCTCCAAGGAGGACGCGGAGAAGTTCAAGAAGATGCTCGAGGAGAACGGCGGCAAGGTGTCGCTCAAGTAAAGTTGCCGGGCTGCCAGAACAACAAACGCGGCGGGGGCGAAGGGCCGACCTTCCTCCCCGCCGTGCTTCGTTTTGTCGGCTGTAACCTGAACTTTTGTATAGGTAACATCCGATGCACATTGCGGTCTATAATGCCGTAATGCCCTTCGCCCGTAGTCGTTTGGTCGCCCCATTCGCCCGTTCCGTCCGGAACCCGGAACGGCCGGCCACCAGGGAAGGTCGGCCTCGCACGCCGCACGGACGGTCCGCGTGGCTCCCGATTCAGTTTCGTACCGCCTGACCGAATACATGCACCGGAACGCCGGCCCGCTAAGAAATGCGGGGCGGCGGCGCCGGCGCGGACCCATTTCTGGGAGAAGCACGAGCTATGCCCATCCCGGCGCAGCGCACCATTAATCCCGCGGAGACGCGGAACTTCGGCCGCTTCGGCGACGCCATCGACGTCCCCCCGCTCACCGACGTCCAGACCCGCTCGTACGAGCGCTTCCTCCAGCTCGACACGCCGCCCGAAAAGCGCGGCAACTGGGGCCTAGAGGGGGTCTTGCGCGAGATCTTCCCGATCGAGAGCTACGACAAAAAGCTCAGCCTCGAATACATCCGCTACGAACTCGGCAAGCCGCGGTACGACCCGACCGAGTGCCGGCAACTCCGTCTGACCTACGGCCGGCCGTTCCGCGTCTGGCTGCGGCTCCGCAAGGACCAGCCGGTCGAGGAAGAGGTGTATCTCGGCGACATGCCGATCATGATCGGCGGCGGCGAGTTCATCATCAACGGGGCCGAGCGCGTGGTGGTGAGCCAGTTGCACCGCTCGCCGGGCGTCGATTTCGTCTTGGAGATCGAGGCGGACAAGAAGCTGCACTCCTGCCGCATCATCCCCGAGCGCGGCAGCTGGATCGAGATCAACGTCACCAAGAAGGAGACGCTCGGCGTCCGCATCGACCAGTCCGGCAAGTTTTCGTCGATGACGCTTCTGCGGGCCCTCGACCCGGCGTACAGCAGTGACGAGTCGATCCTCCGCACCTTCCACGGCAAGGAGGTGCACACCCTCTCGACCAGCAACAAAGAGCTGCGCAGCCGGCTAGTGGGGTCGCCCGACAATCCCGCCGACCCGCCGGCGATCGCCGTCGGCGACGTGATCGACCCGGAAACGGGCGAGGTTTACCTCGATTCGGGCGGCCGGTTCACGAACGAGGTCATGGACAAGATTCTCGCCAGCAAGATCAAGGAAGTGGTTTTTCTCAAGAACCCGACCGAGATGTTGATCCTGACCTCGATCAACGAAGATACGACCAAGACGCACGAAGAGGCGCTCTTAAAGATCTACCAGCGGCTCCGCCCGGGGAACCCGCCGCAACTGGAGAAGGCGAAGGAACTGTTCAAGGAGAAGTTCCAGGATCCGAACCGCTACCGGCTGGGCCGCGTCGGCCGCATGCGCCTCAACCGGAAGTTTAAGCAGGACGTGCCCGAGACGGAAATGACGCTGCGGTCGACCGACTTCGTCAACGCGATCAAGTACCTGCTCGAACTGCGGGCGTCGAACGGCACGGTCGACGACATCGACCACCTCGGCAACCGCCGGCTGCGGACGATCGACGAACTCGCGTCCGACGAGTTGCGCAAGGGCTTTCTCAAGCTCCGCCGCACCGTGCAGGAGCGGATGAGCATCCGCGACCAGCAGGACATGACGCCGCGGACATTGATCAACCCGAAGTCGGTCTCCGCCGCGATCGAGTACTTCTTCGGCCGAAGCGAACTGTCGCAAGTCGTCGACCAGACCAACCCGCTGGCGCAACTGACGCACGAGCGGCGGCTGTCCGCCCTTGGCCCGGGCGGGCTGAACCGCAAGCGGGCCGGGTTCGAGGTGCGGGACGTGCACATCTCGCACTACGGCCGCATCTGCCCGATCGAGACGCCCGAAGGGACCAATATCGGCCTCATCTCGAGCCTCTCCATCTACGCCCAGGTGGACGACTACGGCTTCCTCATTACGCCGTACAAGAAGGTTCACAAGCGCAAGCTGACCGACGACGTGCAGTGGCTGCGGGCCGACGACGAGTCGGCGGCGCACCTGGCGCCGGCGGACGCGCCGACGGACGGCCACAAGATTACGCAGGACCGCGTCGTCGCCCGGCACTCCGGCGACTTCAGCTTCACCCAGTCGGACAACATCGAGTACATCGACGTCTCGCCCAAGCAGATGGTCGGCGTCTCGGCGGGCCTGATCCCGTTCCTGGAGCACGACGACGCGAACCGCGCGCTGATGGGCAGCAACATGCAGCGGCAGGCGGTGCCGCTCCTCGTCACCGAGCCGCCGGTCGTCTCGACCGGGCTGGAAAAGGACGTCGCCTACAACAGCGGCATGGTCATCAAGGCCGAGCGCGCGGGGACCGTTTCGTTCGTCGACGCCGAGCGGATCAAGATCGACGACCGCGAGTACCCGCTGCGGAAATTCGTCGGCCTGAACGAGCGGACCTGCCAGAACCAGAAGCCAATCATCAAGCTCGGCCAGAAGGTCAAGCGCGGCCAGATCATCGCCGACGGCGCCGCGACGCATAACGGCGAACTCGCGCTCGGCCGCAACGTCCTGGTCGCGTTCATGTCCTGGGACGGTTACAACTTCGAGGACGCGATCATCATCAGCGAACGGCTGGTGAAGAACGATACCTACACCTCGATCCACATCGAGGAGTTCGAGCTCGAAATACGCGAGACCAAGCTCGGCAAGGAGGAGTTCACCCGCGACATCCCGAACGTCAGCCCGAAGGCACTGTCGAACCTCGACGAGCACGGCGTCGTCCGCGTCGGCACGTTCGTCGTGCCGGGAGACATCCTGGTCGGCAAGGTGTCACCGAAGTCGCGGTCCGAACTGACGCCGGAAGAGAAACTTTTGCACGCCATCTTCGGCCGCGCCGGCGAGGACGTAAAGAACGATTCGCTCGAAGTGCCGTCCGGCGTCGAGGGGATCGTCATCGACACGCAGCGGTTCAGCCGCCGGGCGAGCATGACCGACGAGGAGCGCAAGGCGATCGATAAGGAGCAGCGGGACATCGAGAACCGCTACACCAAACGGATCGCCGAGCAGTTCCGCGCATTGGCTGAGGAACTCAGCGAGGCCATCGACCGCAAGGACATCAAGGACCCGGCGACGGGCAAGACCCTGGCGAGCGAGAAGGACGACAAGGTCCTCGCCGAGCAGGCGGTCGCATTCCGTCTCGACGCGCTGGACATTCGCAGCCCGGAAAAGGCGCACAAGGCGAAGGACGTCTTCACCCGTCACCACGAACTGATCCAGCAGTACGCCGAGGAGAAGGAGCG
>DATJGQ010001208.1:0-5920 GCA_035494815.1 Gemmataceae bacterium | reverse complement strand
GTCGGCTCGCACGAGTTCTATTTCGGCTACGCCGTCACCCGCAAAAAACTCCTTTGCCTCGACGCCGGCCACTTTCATCCGACGGAGGGCATCGCCGACAAGATATCCTCGTGCCTGCTGTACTTGGACGAACTCTTGTTGCACGTCAGCCGTGGCGTCCGCTGGGACAGTGACCACGTCGTGATCCTGACCGACGATCTGCTGATGACCGCCCAAGAACTCGTCCGTGGCGGATTCCTCGACCGGGTGCACATCGGCCTGGACTTCTTCGACGCGAGCATCAATCGAATCGCCGCGTGGGTAATCGGGAGCCGGTGCATGTTGAAGGCGCTGCTGATCGCGCTGTTGGAACCGACCGAAAGATTGCGGGAGATGGAAGCCGCGGGCGATTACACCGGCCGCTTGGCGACGTTTGAGGAGCTAAAGACGCTGCCATCCGGGGCGGTGTGGGATTACTATTGTCAGTCCCAAGGCACGCCGCCCGGACTAGCGTGGCTGGAAGGCGCCCGGGCGTACGAGCGCGACGTGCTCCTGAAACGTGGCTGAATTCTGAAAACGACATCGTGCAACCGCTCCTCACGCTAACAGCCATCCGCAAGTCGTTCGCCGGCGTGCACGCTCTCAAGCGGGTCTCGTTCGATCTCCGCTCGGGCGAAGTACACGCGCTCGTCGGCGAGAATGGCGCGGGCAAATCGACGCTCATCAAAATCGTTACGGGCGCCCACCAGCCGGACGCCGGCACCTTCGAAGTCCGCGGCGAACCGATCACCGACAATGACCCGGTCCGTGCCCGCCGTCTCGGCATTGCCGCCATCTACCAGCAGCCGGCGTTGTTTCCGGACCTGACGGTCGCGGAGAACATCGCGCTGGGCCTCGAACCGGCCGGCTGGTGGCGGCCCGTGCGATGGCGGCGGCGCCGCGAACGGGCGAAGCAACTGCTCGCCCGCGTCGGCGCGCGGCTCGATCCGGACGTCGACGTCCGCCGGCTATCGATGCCGGAGCAACAGCTCGTCGAGATCGCCCGCGCCCTCGGGGCCGACGCCAGAATCCTGATCATGGACGAACCGACCGCGTCGCTCAGCGACACGGAAGTCGATAACCTCTTTCGGGTCATTCGGGAATTGCGCGGGCAGGGCGTCGGCATCATCTACATTTCACACCGGCTCGACGAGCTGCCGAAGATCGCCGACCGCGTGACCGCCCTGCGCGACGGCGAAGTCGCCGGCACGCGACTCGTCGGCGAAGTCACGCGCGCCGACCTGATCCGGTTGATGGTCGGCCGCGAATTATCCGCCGTCTTTCCCAAGCAGCCGGCGACCATCGGCGACGTCGTCCTCGAGTGTCGGAGTCTGGGTTGCGCGTCTACGGGCGTTCGTGACGTCACACTGAGCGTCCGGGCCGGCGAAATCGTTGGTCTGGCCGGATTGGTCGGGGCCGGTCGCACGGAACTCGCCCGAGTCCTCTTCGGTCTCACACCGGCCGACGCGGGCGAAATCCGCCTCCGCGGCCAAACCGTCACCATCGAACAGCCCGCGCGGGCGGTGGAACTGGGCATCGCCTACGTCCCCGAAGATCGGCGGCGACACGGCGTCATCCTCGACCTGCCGGTGGCGGCGAACGCGACCCTGGCCGTCCTCCGCAAAATCGCCGCGGGCGGCCTGATCGATTTCCGCCGGGAGCGGGCCGTCGCGCAAGAATTCATTCGACGACTGGGCGTTAAAACCGCTTCTCTCGACGCGCCGGTCGGCAACCTGTCCGGCGGTAATCAACAAAAAGTCGCTCTCGCACGCTGGCTCGCGACCGACCCGGCGGTCTTGATCCTCGACGAGCCGACCCAGGGCATCGACGTCGGGGCGAAGGCGGAGATCCATCGTCTGATGAGCGACCTCGCCGGCCGCGGCATCGCGATCATCATGATCTCGTCGGAGTTGCCGGAAGTGCTCGGCATGAGCGACCGCATCGCCGTAATGCACGGCGGCACGGTCGTCGGCATGCTCGACCGCGCGGCGGCGACGCAGGAGTCGATCATGGAACTGGCGCTGGGTCACCGGCCAAGGACGGTGCCGGCATGATCGGCCGCTACCAGCGGGAGCTGTCCGTGGCCGCGGCGTACGCGATTCTGCTCGGTACGCTGGCGGTCGCTGCCCCCAGTTTCTTCCGCGACCAGTTCCGCGCATCGTTCGTGAGTGCGGCCCCCGTTCTTGTGATGGCCGTCGGCATGACGCTGGTGATTCTTTGCCGGCAGATCGATATTTCCGTCGGCTCGCAATTCTCAATCTGCGGCGTCGCGGCCGGTCTCGCGGCGAAGGCGGGGTTGCCGATGCCGGCCGTCGCGGCCGTCACGCTCGCCGCCGGCGGATTGATGGGCGCGGTCAACGGCCTCTTCGTCGCCGCACTCGGTCTACCGTCGATCGTCGTCACCCTGGCGACGATGGTGACGCTCCGCGAAGGCCTGCGCTGGGTCCGCGAAGGCGAATTCGTCAGCGATCTGCCGGCCGGGTTCCAATGGTTCGGGGCGTCACAGGAGAGCGGCCAGCGGCTGATTATGGTGATTTCCCTGATCGTGTTTCTGGCATTCGCGTGGGGGCTGCGTTATCTTGCGGCGGGCCGCGCCGTGTACGCCACCGGATCGGATCCGGAAGCGGCGCGGCTCGCGGGCATTCGGCCACGGGCGGTCACCTTTGGCGTCTTCGTGATCATGGGCGCCCTGGCAGGGCTGGCGGCGCTATTGAACGGCGTCCGATCCCCGCAAGTAGACCCCAACGCCGGGGCCGGTCGCGAGTTGCAAGTCATCGCCGCGGTGGTGGTCGGTGGCACGGCGATCTCCGGAGGCCGCGGGACGCTGGTCGGCACGCTGATCGGCGTCGCCTTGCTCGGCACGATCGGCCCCGCCCTGGTATTCCTCGGCGCCCAGCCGCAATGGGAGAAGGCGTTCCAGGGGGCGATTATTCTGGCTGCCGTCGCGTCGGACGCACTCAACCGGCGCCCGCGTTGAATATGAATAGAGAGGACGCGTCCCGGAGAGCCAATCATGCCGACACCGATCTTCGACCGTCGTCAATTCATCCGGGCGGGACTGTGCACCCTCGGCGCCGCCCGATTCGCTCCAGGTGTCGCCGGTCAGCCCGCCGCGCGGGGCAAGCCGACGAAATTTCAGATCGCCTGCATGACGCTGCCGTACAGCGCCTTTCCGTTGGAGCGGGCGCTCTCCGGCCTCAAGTCCGCAGGGTACCGGTATATTGCCTGGGGCACGAATCACCGTGACGCCGCCGGAAAATCCGTCCCACTGCTGGCGGGCGACGCGCCGCCTGATCGGGCGAAGGAGCTAGCGACGCGCTGCCGAGACCTCGGGCTGGAGCCGGTGATGATGTTCGGCCCGAGCCCCGACAACGTCGAGCCGCTCAAGCACCGCGTGCTTCAGGCGGCGGCCGCCGGAATCGGGCAGGTCCTGACATTTGGCAGCTCCCGCGGCAACGACGCCAAACTCTGGGTCCGCAACTTCAAGTCGCTCGGGCCGGTCGCCCGCGACCAACACGTGACGATCGTCGTCAAGCAGCACGGCGGCAACACCGGCACCGGCGCGGCGCTCGCCGAAATCGTCCGCGAAGTTGCCGACGATGGCGTGAAGATCAACTACGACGCCGGGAACGTCATGGACTATCACAAACTCGACCCGCTGCCCGACATCAAGAAGTGCGCGGACGAGGTGCGGAGCTTCTGCATCAAGGACCACCGGCTGTTTCCGAAGGACGAGGACTGCGGCCCCGGCTTCGGTGAGATCGATCATTATAAGTTGCTGACGCCGGTCGCGTTCACGGGCCACGTCATGCCGCTGTGCTGTGAGAACATCTTCGCCCCGGTCGTCCCGCGGCCGAAATCGCCCGAGGGGATCGACGCGTTGGCGAAGCGGGCGCGGGAGTTCCTCGAAGTCGTCGTCGCGGGAGTGCAGGCGCCCTGAATTGAGATCACCTCGACCGAGCATTTTCGCGGTGCAAGCCCGTAAGCCCGGTCACAATCTTTCTTTGGCGCATGTTTTGCTCGCTGTTGTTGAACGGATGACCGAGCGTCGCCCGCGGTCCGGACTTACGGCCGTTTCTTCGTACAATCTCTACGAGCAGGGAGCGGTGCGGAGCCCACCGCAAGGAGCTGCGCCGGCTGGGCAAACAGCGGGCCTCGGCCCGCCGTTATTGCGGCGCGACGTGAGGATACAGCGATGCGCATTGCTCAGGTGGCCCCTCTCTACGAGAGCGTCCCGCCGAAGGGCTACGGCGGGACCGAACGGGTAGTTTCGTATCTGACCGAAGAACTCGTCCGACAGGGCCACCAGGTCACCCTCTTCGCCAGCGGCGATTCGGTGACGGCCGCCGAACTCGTCGCGCCGCGGGACTGCTCATTGCGGTTGGACGGCACATGCGTCGACCAGCTCGCCTGCCATGTGCTGATGCTGGAAAAGGTGTTCCGCCAGGCGGAGCAGTTTGATGTCATTCATTTTCACATCGACTACCTGCACTACCCGCTTTCGCGCCGCCGCCCGCATCCGCAGCTGACGACGTTGCACGGGCGGCTCGACATTCCCGAATTGTCGCCGCTCTACGACGAATTTCCTGAGATGCCGGTCGTGTCGATCTCCGATTCCCAGCGGCGGCCGTTGCCCCAGGCGAACTGGCAGGGTACCGTCTACCACGGCCTGCCGCCGGACTTGTTCACGTTCCAAAAGCGGCGCGGCGATTACCTCGCGTTCCTCGGCCGCATCTCGCCCGAGAAGCGAGTGGACCGCGCCGTCGAAATCGCCCGCCGCACGGGCATGCCCCTCAAGGTCGCCGCCAAGATCGACAAGAACGACACGGAGTACTACAAGGAAAAGGTCGAGCACCTCTTCCAGGACCCGCTCGTTGAGTACGTCGGCGAGGTCGGCGGAAAGGATAAGGACGAGTTCCTCGGCAACGCCTATGCCGTCCTCTTCCCGATCGACTGGCCGGAGCCGTTCGGGCTGGTGATGATCGAGGCGATGGCGTGCGGCACGCCGGTGATCGCCTGGCGGTGCGGGTCGGTGCCGGAGGTGATGGAGGACGGCCAGAGCGGCTTCATCGTCGAGAGCATGGAGGAGGCGGTGGCCGCGGTCGGGCGGGTCGCCGAGATGGACCGCCACGGCGTGCGGGCCGTCTTCGAACGCCGCTATACCGCTGAACGAATGACACAGGACTACGTGGCGCTCTACGAGAAGCTCCTCGAGCCCCGGCCGGCATTTAACGGCCGCGTCGCCGTGCCGGCGCGGGATGCGGTGCCGGTGGCGGCCGCCCGTGTTCGGCGGCCGCGGGCGCGGGTGAAGCGGGTCGCGGTCAAACCCGCGGCGCGTCGGGCCGGAGAGGTGGCATGAGCGGCGACCCGTCGGACCTGTCGGTGCAGGCCGCCGACACGGGCGACCGCAACGGCGAACACCCGGAGAACCCCTACTACATCCTGGCGGCGTCGCCCGTCGCGGACGAGCAGCGGCGGGTGCTCAAGCAGGGCGACACGTTCGTCGTCTTCGACCACTTCGGCGACATCCGCCCCGCCGGGTTGGGCGAGGAAGGGCTGTTCCACGACGGCACCCGCTACCTCTCCTCCCTGATGCTCGGACTGGGCCGCGAACGGCCGATGTTCCTCAGCTCGACCGTTCGCGAGGACAACGCAGTTCTCGCGGTGGACTTGACCAACCCGGACGTGGCGTCCGACGGCCGCGTCGTGATCCCGCGCGGCACGCTCCACATCGCCCGGACGAAGTTCCTCTGGGGCGGCGTCTGCTACGAGCACCTGCACATCCGCAACTACCAGTCGCAGGCGGTAACGGCGTCGCTATCGTTCCACTTCGACGCGGATTTCGCTGACATATTCGAAGTCCGCGGCACGCCGCGGGCGGCCCGCGGCCGGCGATTGCGCG
>DATJGQ010001207.1:0-3259 GCA_035494815.1 Gemmataceae bacterium | reverse complement strand
CCGTCGCCCGCGAACACGCTCACCGTTTCGCCGCCCGAGTAGCCCCCGGCGATGACCTGGCCGTTGATGTCGGCGACGACCTCCGGGCCGCCCGGGCCGACCCGGCGGCTGACGCGGATGTGGTCGTTCTTGTCGGTGCCGCGGAAGATCACCCCGTCGGTGCCGCCATCGGTGAACATCGCGAAGGCGAACGATGGCGTAGTGGTCGGTGGGACGATGAAATCGTTGCTGGGCCCCTCGAGGATCGTAACGGACTCGGTGTTGGTGAAGTTGACGGTGGCGCCCATCCCGAAACCGCTGAGGAACCCGGCGCCGGCGCCCGCCGCGGTGCCGACGGTGCCGACGTTGGTGACGCCGGCGGGCTCGAATTCCTGGAGGATCACGGCGTCCGAAGTGCCGGCCGGGTTGGCGCCGGCGTCGATCGTCACCGGCCCGCGGATGTTATTCACCGTGCCGCCGCCCGGGCGGACGGTGTCCGCCCCGCCGAAGGTGTTGATGGTCGTGGTCACGGCCGCGTCTGTGGACAGGACGTTGAGGACGTCGCCCGCGCTATTGAAGTTGAGGTTCAGCCGGTCCACATTGCTGTAGGTGAGGCCATCGACGCCCAGCAAGTTGCCGGTCAGCCCGATGGACGTCAACGCGCCGTTGTAGGCGAGGCCGAGGCTGCTGAAGGTGACGTTCAGGAGGTCGGCCGTACCGAAAAAGCCATCGACCAGCACACTCTCCGGGATGCTGAAGACGGTCGTCAGGAGGCGGGTTACGGGGTCGAATACGAAGCTCGTGTCGTAGCCGAGGTTGACGGTGTCGTCCCCGGTGCCCCCGTTGACGATCAGCGAGGTGCTGGTGCTCTCCACGGTTACCGTGTCGGCCTCGGCCCCCCCGTTGACCTGGAGCCGCTCGATGCCGGTGTAGTTCACCGGCTGATTGGTGCGCACCACGGCATCCTTGCGCACGGTCAGGGTGTCCCTGACGGCGGTGCCGTTGACAGTCAGACCGTCGGTGCCGGACGTGCCGGTGTCGGTGATGTTGTCCACGCCGGCATCGAAGGTGTTGAGGTTGATCTGGTAATCATCCCCCCCGCCCGCGCCGTCGAGTTGCGCCAGCCCACTCCAACTGCTGACGGTGAAGGTGTTCGCGGACCGGCCGCCGGTGAGCGTGGCCCGCGTAATGCCCTGTAGCGTGAAGACGCCGCCGGTGGAGCGGGTGAGGCTCGAGTTGCTGAGGGTGAAGTTCGCATCGTTCGTGGAGATCACCTCGTCAGATCCGCCGCCGCCCACGAGGAGCCCGGTGCCGGTCCAGCCGCTGACGGTGAAGCGGTTCGGGTTCGCGTCGCCCAGGAGGCTCGCCTGCTCGATGCGCTGGAGGTTGAGCCGTCCGCGGTTGGTGCGGTCGAGGAACCCGTTGCTAAGGGTGAAGTCGCCTCCGTTGGCGGCCGTGACCCTGTCGGCTCCGCCCGCGCCGTCGATCGTGCCGGTGCCGGACCAGCCGCTGACGATGAAGGCGTTGTCCCCGGCGCCCCCGGTCAGGTTCACCTCATCGACCGAGGTCAGCGCGACCTGGCCGAAGCCGGCGACGCTGAGTTGGTCGTCGCCGAGGGTGAAGTTGGCGTCGGCAATCGCGTTGATGGTCTTGACGCCCCTGCTGCTGCCGCCGTAGTTAATGCCGAGCTCGGGGATGACGTTGCCGCCCGTGAAATCGAGCGTCACCGTGTCGTCGCCGCCGCTCATGGCGATGGTGATGCTGGTGACGTCGGCGAAACGGAAACGGCTGACCCAAGCCGGGGCGTTGCCGTTGTCGCCGTTGGCATGGCTTCCCGGCGCGTCGTCGCTGACGTCCACGCTGACGACCAGATCGTTGCCGGCGCGGCTGAGGACGATGTCGTCGGCGCTGTCGCCGCCTTCGCCGCGGATCAGCAAATTGCCGGTGTCTTTCAGGACGGCGTAGAACGTGCCGAACCGCTGCGGCCGCACGATCGTGTAGCTGTAGGCGTCCTGGAGGATCAGGGCCATCACATCGCTGACCAGGTAACGTCGGCCCCGCTCGAATTGGTTGTTGCCGACGTCCTCGGCGCCGAACAGCTGCCGGTTGCCCCGGAAGGCACTGGTGAAGGAGATCGGCTGGGAGGTGCCGGGGTCGGCCGTGTGGACGGCCTCGCCTGTATCAATCCCGTCGGGCCCGCCTAAATTGCTGGTCATCAGGTGAGTGACGCTCGGGCCGTCGAAGACGAAGTACCGGCCGACCCCGCCCCCCGCGGCGTCGTCCGGGATGCCGGTGTCGGTGAGAGTGCTGCCGTTGTCAGGGGTCTGAAAGCGCGCCGGAGACCCGGACAACCCCATGACGACGGCCAGGTCGGAGACCACGAACGTGAACAGGTCGATCTGGTTGAACGCAGGGCTCGTGCCCTGCGCGTCGCCGGCAAAGGCGTTGCGGATTGTCCCGGTGAATTCGGAGTTGTCCAGCGGCGTCGGGTCGAGGAACCAGCCCGCGCCGTCTCCGAGGCCGTCGCCGTCGAGGTCCAAGCCCCGCCCGAGTCTGACCTCGCCGCGGGCGGGGCGGTTCCCGAAACCCAGACCGTCAAAGGAGGTGATAATCCCACCGAATCCCTGACCGCCGAACGCGGCGCCGACCGAGTCCATCGAGATGTCAACGTCTATCCGGTTGGGGACGAACAGCTGATTGAAATTGGTGATCACGCGCTCCCACGACGTGATGGCCGCGTCCACGACGTTGCGGGCGACGCCGGCCCGGGCGCCGAAGACGGAATCGAAGCGGTCCGACGCCTGGCCGCGATTCGTCCAGACGATGCTCGGGACTGTCCGGTCTTCGAGGGCCTCCAGGCGCGGCCGGAACACCGGTGGCCGGGTTCTGTTGGCAGGTTGCCGCGAGCGAAACCATTGTGAGAACACCATGACGCGGTCTCCTTGCAGGACGGGATGATCTGCCCAAACGCGTCGGCGCGCAACCCTTCAGCGTTCCACCGCGACGACCTGCAGCATCCTCTGCTGCCGCCGTGCTGGTGGTCAGCTCAAGGCGCCACTGGTCGGAAGACTGTCCGGAAAGCAGTGCGACGCTGCGACCTGATTTGTCCCAACAAAATGTTGAATTCCTACGATTCGGGGATGGCGATAGAGCCGCGCAAGTCGCTGAACCGCCACGCGGGCTGCGGCCACCTTATGCCCATCCTGGAGGGCGCTCAGTAAGGGAGGCGCGTTGACCTAAAGTTGGAACTGCGCGTGCGAGGTGTTTCGTGACAGAAAAA
>DATJGQ010001206.1:0-2354 GCA_035494815.1 Gemmataceae bacterium | reverse complement strand
CGCAATTCCCCCTACCAGATCCGGCTTCCCAGCGCGCCGATCACACTGACCCGTTCTGGAGGGACCGAGACGATGAGTGTCTCCAACTGGACCCTCGACGGACCCACGAACCGGAAGGTGGGTGCCAACGAGGCGTTCCAGTTCGGTGTCGGCGCCCAAGTCAGCGTCGCCGCTAACCAGGCGCCAGGCACCTATGTCGGTACATTCAATGTCACGGTTCACTACCCCTGACGGGCGCGATTCCGGCCCGTGGTTTGCGGGCGTGGTTAAAGTTGGTCGTACCGCTTCCTTTCAATCGCCGGTGACGGGCGCCGAGATAATCTTCGCGCAATCGCAATCTTGCGTGAAAGGAATGCTCGGTGCTCGTTCGACATATTCTCGGTGCGACGGCCATTGCCGCACTCGCGCTCGGAGCAACGCCGGCAGCGGCCGTTACTCCCACCACGCAGGCTGGCGGCAAGGCGCTCGTGCTCGTCCCGCTTACCCTCACCAAGATCCAGGATCTGGACTTCGGCTCAGTCGTGCCGTCCGCGGTTTCGGGCGTGGTGACGATCAACGCGACGACCGGCGGCCGAACGTTCGCGGGTGGGGTCATCCTGGTCCCTGGCGACCCGGGATTCCGCGCCTATTTCGGCGGAGCGGGTTCGCCCAATCAGCAGGTCATCATGACGATGAACCCGCCGGCGCAACTCGATGACGGCGTCGGGGACAAGATCGACGTCCTCGCGCTCACTTTCGACGGGTCGGCGATCCGGACGATCGATCCGACGACGCGCGCGTTCTTCGTCGGCGTTGGCGGAACGATCCAGATCGCGGCCAACCAGCCGGACGGCGTCTACACCGCCCAGTTCGACGTCACCGCCAACTATCAATAGCCAACAACGGCGGCTTGTCGCCGGGCCGGAGCGACCCTAAGTGGCTGGAGGTATGAAAGCGCCTCCGCCACCCGAAGTCTTCAAGGTCCCGACGGTTCAGGTCGCCTGCGACGGATCGGGTGCGGTTTCGCCGGATTTGGGGCACCCGAGGGTTTTCCTTCGGATCGATCCGGCGGTGGGCTGGGTCGAGTGCGGCTATTGCGACCGGCGTTTCGTTCTCGAAGGGGGAGTGGCGGACACGGCTTCGTGAATCCGCGCAACCTCCTCTACCGAAGCCTCGATCCCGATGACGCGAGGAATCTTGCGGCCCGGCACCTCTCGTCCTGCGATGACGGCGAACTCTATCTCGAGCACAGCGTCAGCGAGGCTTTCGGCTTCGACGACGGGCGGTTGAAGACGGCGAGCTATGACAGCGCATCCGGCTTTGGCCTTCGCGGAGTGACAGGCGAAACCACTGCCTTCGCCCACGCCAACGAGGTCACCGCCGCCGCCATCGAGCGAGCCGCCGCGACATTGAAGCTCCTCGATCCGGCGAAAGGTGCGCCGCCGCCGCCGCCTGCCCGAACCAACCAGGCGATGTACTCGCCCGACAACCCGCTGACCCAAGTCCCGTTCGCCGACAAGGTGGCGCTGTGCCAGAAGATCGATGCCGCTGCCCGCGCCCGCGATCCTCGCGTCGCGCAGGTGAGCGTCTCCCTGACGGGCAGCTGGCGCGTGATCGAGATCATCCGCGGGGACGGATTCGTCGCGACCGACGTCCGCCCGCTCGTGCGGCTGGGAGTGAACATCGTCGCGGCCGATAACGGCCGCCGCGAAACCGGCTCCTTCGGGATGGGCGGCCGCTATGCCTATGAGCACCTGTTCGATCCGGCGACCTGGAACCGGGCGATCGACGAAGCGCTCGCGCAGGCGCTGACCAACCTGCGCTCGGTCGCCGCCCCCGCCGGCGAAATGCCCGTCGTGCTCGGGTCCGGCTGGTGCGGAGTGCTCCTCCACGAGGCTGTCGGCCACGGCCTGGAGGGCGACTTCAACCGCAAGGGCACCTCGGCATTCAGCGGCCGCATCGGCGAGCGGGTCGCGGCGCCCGGGGTGACGGTCGTCGACGACGGCGCGATGGAGCAACGGCGTGGGTCGCTGACCATCGATGACGAAGGTACCCCGACCCGTCGCAATGTCCTCATCGAGGACGGAATCCTCAAAGGCTATCTGCAGGACCGGCTCAACGCCCGGCTGATGGGCATGGAACCGACCGGAAGCGGGCGCCGCGAAAGCTTCGCCCATGCGCCGATGCCGCGCATGACCAACACCTTCATGCTCGGCGGCAACGACAATCCGGGCGAACTGGTCGAACAGGATCACCCCGGCAAGCGCGGTCAACGGGTCGCCGAGGAAGTCTTCGGGCGGAAGCTGCCGCTTTTCGTCCCACAATTCGAGGAAACGGTCGCGGACCTGCTCGTCGAGCTCGGGAGGCCCACGCCA
>DATJGQ010001205.1:0-2044 GCA_035494815.1 Gemmataceae bacterium | reverse complement strand
CTCCCCTCGAAGACTCGGGTCGCGGCGAAACGGCAGTTTGTAATTTCGCGTGCAGATCCTGCAACGAAGACAAAACGCGTTCGGACCGCCTCTTTTGAGGCTGAGGCGAATAGACGCCGTCACGATCAGGGGTTACGCTGCGCACTCGGCTTCGGTGCCGCTTTTGGTCCCAAAATTGCTTTGCCATCAACGACTCGCGCGCCCGACTCGTTCGCACCGCCGCACGGATCGCGGCGGATTGGCCCCGGGAACAGGGAGGCTCCCATGCGTCGCCGCCGACTGGCGATCCTGACGTTCGTTGTCCTCGGGACCGCCGCAGGCCGGCTCGCCTGGGGCGACCGACACCACAAGGCGCAAGCGGCCACGGACCCCGCGGCCGCCGATGACGAACAGACATTCAGCGCCGCCGAGTACCGCTACCGCATGTCCCAGGCCCATCACTGGCGGGCGTACATGCTTAAGAAGAGCGAACGCTGATTCAAGGCCGCGGGCCGCTGCCGCCGATCGCCGTAACTTCCTGCCGCCGCACCGGGCCCTCGGTCAACACGTCCGCGGTGAGTTCCGCATCGAGCCGGGCGGCCGCCGTCGCGCGGATCGCCCGCGCGGAAACCTGGTAGGTCACTTCCGCTCCCGCCGGCACGGTAACCGGGTCGAAGGCCACTCGTTGGCCGTCGGCCTTGTGCATCAGCGGTTGGGCTTTGAGATAAGTGAGTTCCGGCGGCAGCGTGAGGCTCGGCCGGACTTTGGTCGCCGGGCCGGAGCCGACATTGCGGACGACCAGCGTGTACGTGACCTCGCCGTTCACTTCGGTCGTCGGCGTCGAGCCGCGCAGGTCCCATTTCAGGACCGCCGTCGCGTCGAAATCCGTTGCCGCCTCGCCGGTCTTGGTCAACCCGCGATAGACGGACCGCACCTGATGCCGCACCGGCCCGCCGTTGGCGTTTCGAACGAGCAGTTCGAGCGTCAGCGTCTCGTTCGGACGCAGCGTCGGCACGATCCACTGCACCTGTTTGTCGAACAGTTGCCCGCCGCCCGAAATCGCTTCGAGCTTGCACGAGTCGAGGACGACGTCCGTGACGGCGATGTTGTCGAGTTGCCGCAGACTCAGATTTCGGAGCGTGATCTGTAACTTCGCCGGGCGGCTGGCTGCTTCCCGCGGCGGGGCGGTCACCTTCATCTCCAGTTGCAATTCGCTGATTTTGACCTTCACCGGCGGCGCCTTGGACACGACCGTCTGCCCGGCGGCGGTCGCGACGGCGGCGTGTTCGAACGAGCCGACCTGCCGGGCGTGGACGTGATAGTCGAACCGCTGCGTCTGCCCGGCCGCGATCCGGCCGACGTTCCACGTCCGCCGGGCCGGCTCGTTGACGACCGGCGTCGGCTGACCGAAAGTCGCTTGCTTCTCGGCGTCGAGGCGGTGCTCCAGGCCGGGCGGGAGTTCGTCGGTGACTTGCACATCGGTCAGGTCCACGCCGCCCGTATTGGTCACTTCCACGCCGAAGACGAGGATGTCGTGCTGTTGTGCCACTTCCGGCCCGGTCTTGCGGACGACCAGCCCCGGTTTGGAGAGCCGGGTCCGCACGGTCTGGTCGTGGGCGTGATAGACGCGGGCGTTGTGTTCGAGTTCGGCCGCCTCCGCCGGCAGTTTCAGTGTGACGGCGATCTCCTTCCGCCCCGCGGCGGCGAGCGAGTCGAGCCGCCACGTCACCCCATTCGCCTGTTGGCCGGCCGGCGGCGGCTCCGCCTTCGCGACGCTCGTCCCCGCCGGCGGCAGGTAAACGACGACGACTTCCTTCGCCGCGACGCGGGAAAAGTTCTCGACGACGAGCTTGAGGTCCATTTGCTGGGCTGCGGGCGCGACCGTCGGCGCGACGATCCGAAGCTGCACGACCGGGGCCGGCGTGTCCAGCGCCCGGACCGCCGTCGGCAGCGCCCGCGGTTCGATCCCGGCGACCGGCTGGATCGGCGTCGCCGCGTCGGCTCGCGGCGGCTCGACCGTCTCAGGCGGGAACCGATACTGTGCGGCCGATCGCCCGGCGAGGGC
>DATJGQ010001204.1:0-3518 GCA_035494815.1 Gemmataceae bacterium | reverse complement strand
GGCCTGATGCTCTTTCTGGCGTTCGTGATTTCGACGTATCTCGCCGGGCGTCGGGCGGAGCGGCAGGGCATCCCCGGCGAGCGGTTGCAGGACATCATACTGTGGATCTTCGTCGGCGGCCTGGTCGGCGGCCGGCTCTTTTACATGATCCAGTACCGCAATCAGATCGCCAATCCGTTCGCCGAGTTCTTCCAGATCTGGAACGGCGGGATCGTCTTCTACGGTTCCGCGGCGGGCGGCTGGGTCGGTTATCTCATCGCCCGGCGACTGATGCCGCGATTCCACGTCTCGGCCTGGCGGATCGGCGATATCCTCGCGCCGTCCGTCGCGATCGGGCTGGCGATCGGACGCGTGGGGTGTCTGCTCAATGGTTGCTGCTACGGCAACGTCGCGCCACCCGGGAACCCGGCGATTCACTTTCCGCTGATGACCGCGCCGTCGCGCGATTTCGTGCGGCAGTACCAGACGTCGACCGGTTTCGCTATGGACCCGAAGGCGAAGGACCCGCGGACCGTTGTGGCCGTTGAACCCGACTCGCCCGCGTTCCGCAGCGGCATCAAGCCGGGGGACGTCATCATGGCCGTCGATGGTCGTGCCGTCGACGACTACTACGATTTGGTTCGCGCCCTGACCGACGAATGGCCGCGCGGCAAGAAAGAGGTGTCATTCACCGTCCGCCGCGACTCGGCCGAAGAGGTCGTCGGGGCGTATATCCCGCGGACGATCGGCCTCAACCCGACGCAGATTTACGAGTCGATCTCGATGCTGCTGTTGTTCGCGGTGCTGGTGTTCCTCTACCCGCTGCGGCGGTTCGACGGTCAGGTGTTGGCCGTGCTCATGCTCGCCTACGCGGTGCACCGGTATTGCAACGAGCTGTTACGGCACGACACGCCGACCTACTTCCTCGGGCTGACCGTGTCGCAGGAGATCAGCATCCTCATCTTCGCGGGCGGTGTCATCATCTGGCTGCTCCGCCGACACTCGCCGCTCGCGCCGCCCGCGGAGCCGGCCGTTGAGCCAGGCCAGGCTTAAACCGAGCGCGATGCCGATGTGGTCCAACCCGACGTCGGAGAGCTGCCCCGTCCGCTTCGGGATGAAGGTCTGGATGAATTCTGTCAGGAAACCGTGGGCCGATAGCAAGCCGAGGGCGGCAAGCCACGCCTCGGTCGCGATCGGCAAGGCACAGGCCAGACCGGAGAGGGCGGCATAGCCGAACACGTGGCCGAGCTTGCCCCAGCCCATTCCGTGTCCGTGCCCGTTGCCGGCAATCCATTCGGGCAGCCAATCGCCGGGCAGACACAAAAGGCAAGTAAAGCCGATCAGGCCCAGTATCCAGACGTGCGTGAGCCTTTGCCCACGGCCTCGTGTCTCGTTCAAGTTCAAGCGCCATTCTCCTTTCGGCACCGCCGATCGACCCATCCTAAGTGCTGCGGCCAATTCTGACTAGACCGGCTGCTTTGTCGTTCCGCGCCGCGTCCGGCACGAGATATGCCCGAAATCTAGTCAGAAGCCGAGCCAGCGCAAAGGAGGCAGCGATGGCCGTTCAAAACAACCCCGCTTGGCTGGCCGCCGCGGGCGCCGGCGCCGCATGGCTCGCCTATCGAACTTATCGTGCCCGTCACCGTTACGACCTTCATGGCAAGACCGTCCTTATCACTGGCGGGTCTCGCGGTTTGGGACTGATTCTCGCCCGCCAGTTCGCGGCGGAAGGGGCCCGGATCGGCATTTGCGCGCGCGACGCGGACGAGCTGGACCGCGCCTTCGAAGACCTCGCCGGCCGCGGAGCGCACGTCGTCACGGTGCCCTGCGACCTGACCTCCCCGTCACGTGTCGAGGAGATGGTCGCCGTCGTGCAGCAACGGCTCGGGCCGATCGACGTGCTCGTCAACAACGCGGGCATCATCCAGGTCGGGCCGATCGAGTCGATGCGCGACACCGACTTCTATGCCGCGATGGCCGGGAACTTTTTCTCGGCGCTGCATACCACACTCGCCGTGTTGCCGACGATGCGCCGACGCGGCGGCCGGATCGTCAACATCACGTCGATCGGCGGCAAGATCAGCGTGCCACACCTACTGCCCTACAGTGCCAGCAAATTCGCTATGGTCGGCTTCTCCGAGGGGCTGCGGGCGGAGCTTCGCAAAGACGGCATCGTGGTCACGACCGTCTGCCCGGGACTGATGCGGACCGGCAGCGTCGGCCACGCGGACGTGAAGGGCCAGTTCCGCAAAGAGCACGGGTGGTTCACGCTCGGCGACTCGCTGCCGGTCGCGTCGATGGCGGCGGAGCGGGCGGGTCGACAGATCGTCCGCGCGTGCCGGCGGGGCGACGCCGAAATCGTCCTCGGCTGGCCGTTCAAACTCGCCGCGTTGGCGCACGGGGTCGCGCCCGGACTCGTGTCCGATTTGATGGGCGTGACGAATTACGGCCTGCCGGGCCCGGGCGGGATCGGCAGCTCGACGGTCAAGGGCCGTGACATCCGACATCCGCTGTTGCCCGCCTGGGTGACCGCACTCAACGACCGCGCGGCCGAGCGAAATAACGAGGTGCGTCCCGGCGAACGGGCGTCCGCCGGTCGGGCCGTGCCAGCGACTTCCTGACGATCTCTTTGACTCACCGTTAATAAGGAGCTTCTCTATGTCACGCATCGCACCGTACTTTTCCGAGACGGAAAACGCCGGCCGGGTCCCGACGATCACGGCGACGGGCCGGCGAGTGGGGGGGCAGTCGACGTCGCCGGGCATGGGCCGGCCGGGGCGACAGGATCGCGGGCTAGTCAGTCGTGCCCGACGGGGCGAGTTCCCCGCGCCGTCGGTTAACGTCGGCGACGGCGAGCGGGCCCTGTCGGCACTCGGCGGCAGTGCCCTCGCACTCTACGGTCTGACCCGAGGGACATTCGGCGGGCTCGCGCTCGCGGCGGTCGGCGGCGCGTTCCTGTATCGCGGCCTGAGCGGCCACTGCGATTGCTACGCGGCGCTCTGCGTCAGCACCGCCGACGACCGCGGCCGCCGCACCAGCGTCCCCGCCGGCTCCGGCTGTCGGGTGGACCAGACGATCACGATCAACCGGCCGGCGTCGGAGCTCTACAGCTACTGGCGAACGCTGAGCAATCTGCCGAAATTCATGCGACACCTGGAATCGGTGACTGAGACCGGCAACCGCTCCCACTGGGTGGCCAAGGCACCCTTGGGCATGACCGTGTCGTGGGATGCCGAGGTCATCACCGAGCGGCCCAATGAACTGATTGGCTGGCGGTCACTGCCAGGCTCGATGGTCGACACGGCCGGCTCCGTGCATTTCCAGCCGACCGCGGACGGACGGGCCACCGAGGTGCGCGTGGAACTGAAGTACGACCCGCCCGCGGGCAAGGTCGGAGCCACGCTCGCGAAGTGGCTCGGCGAGTCGCCGAAACAGAAAATCGAAGAGGATTTGACGAACTTCAAGCGGATGATGGAAGCCGGTAAGGTGTGAACCGTGCGCTCTCGCCGTTCCGCCGCGACCCGAGTCTTCGAGGGGAG
>DATJGQ010001203.1:0-3584 GCA_035494815.1 Gemmataceae bacterium | reverse complement strand
AGCTGAGCAAGCGTGTGTGTATAGCCGACCGGCGGGCCGTGGAACTCTCGGGTTCCGCGACCCGCCGGATCGCTATTTGAGCCCTCGCCCACACTGGACCCCGTCCCTCCAGCCCACGAGGACCGCATGAACACAACGACGACCGCCCCGGCCAAACCCCTCCTCGAAGACCTGGGCATCGACCGCGAATTCGTGATGATGCTGGCCCGCCTGCCGCTGATCGCCGCGGGCTTTATGCTCGCCGCCTGGCTCGGCCAGCGACTCTCGCCCGCGGTGCCGGTCATTCTACTGTGCGCCGCGATGATTCTGGCCGCGGTGATCGACGGCGTAAAATTCAAAGTCCCGAACTGGTTGACGCTGTCGCTCATCCTCGCCGGCTGGGGACTCGGCGCACTGAACAGCCTGAGCGCCGCCTACAACGCTCCGGCCCTGACGGTCGGCCCGGGCCCGATCGACGCCGCGCTCCGGGACGCCTTCCCGAGAAGCGGTGGGTTCTGGGGCGCGATCGTCGGCTCGCTAGTCGCGTTCGGCATGCTCTTCCCGGTCTTCCTGATCGGCGGCATGGGCCAGGGCGACGTCAAGATGCAGACCGGCTTCGGCGCGTGGGTCGCCGCCCTGTACGGCGCCGACGAGGGAATGTGGACGATCATCTGGGCCGTGCTCGCCGGCTATCTCGTCGGCGGCGTGATCGGCCTGCTGATGATGATCGGCCGCGGGCAACTGCACAGAAACCTGGGCAACGTCAAAGAGATCCTCGCCGACTTTAAGGTCATGGCGCAATCGGGCGTCAAAGCCGCCGCCCAGCGGGCGCAGTCCCGCCGCGCGACCTGGCACCGACTGCCGTATGGCATTCCGCTGTGCATCGGGTTCTTCGGCTATCTCGGGTATTTGCACTTCTTCGCGGGTTGAGATTCCTGAGGTTCAGAGCCGCGACCGTAAGGGAGCGGGCGAGGGCCCGCTCCCTTACAGCCGCGGCTCTGAAGGCATCTCGCAAATTGCCCACAACTTGTCTCATTCGGCGCCCGTCGGTAGCATGGCCGCACGTTGCCAGTCTCCCTTGTGAGAATGCCGCCGTGACTACGTTACGCCGTGGCCTGCCGCTCCTGCTGGTGCTGGCGGCCTTCGCCCGCGCCGACGGTCCCGCCGACAATCTGCCGGACAACGTCCGCCGCATCCCGCCGCCGGGCGTCGCCGTGCCGGACGAGATCCGCCGCGAGTTGGCCACGGGCGTCGAGGAACTGGGGCGCGCGATCGCCGGCATCAATCAACGCTACGGGCGGAATCATCCGCTGCGTGAGCTTCTGCCGGACGTGCAGATCTATCATAAGGCCGTTGACTGGGCCCTGCGCTATGACGAGTTCTTCGACGCCCGCGAGTTCGCCGTCGCGCGCAGACTGCTCCAGCAGGGCCTCGAACGAGCCCGGCAGCTCGGCGAAGGCCAGTCGCCCTGGGCGGCCGCCACCGGCCTGGTCGCGCGCGGCTACGTCAGCAAGATCGACGGCTCCGTACAGCCGTACGGCCTCGTCGTCCCGGCCACGTTCCAAGCGAACGCGCCGCATCAATTTCGCCTGGACCTGTGGTGGCACGGCCGCGGCGAAAAGCTCAGCGAGCTGAGCTTCATCAACGACCGTCAAACCAATCGTGGCCAGTTCACGCCGGCGAACGCGTTCGTGCTGCACCCGTACGGCCGTTATTGCAACGCCAACAAATTCGCCGGCGAAGTCGATACCTTCGAGGCTATGGAGCATGTCAAGAAGCACTATCCGATAGACGAGGACCGCGTGGTCGCCCGCGGCTTTTCGATGGGCGGAGCGTCCTGCTGGCAGTTCGCGACGCACTTCCCGGGCGTTTGGTGCGCCGCGGCGCCTGGGGCGGGATTCGCGGAAACGGCCGAGTTCTTGAACAACTTCCAGAACGAAAAGGTGCAGCCGACCGAGCACGAGAGGAAACTCTGGCACTGGTACGACGCGACCGACTACGCCGGCAACCTCTACTTCTGTCCGACGGTCGCCTACAGCGGCGAGATCGACCGCCAGAAACAGGCCGCCGACGTCATGGCCCGCGAGGCGGCCAAGGAAGGGCTCACGCTCCGGCACATCATCGGCCCCAAAACAGCCCATGCGTACCACCCGCAGGCGAAACAGGAGATCGACCGCCGCATCGACGCGTTGGCCGCGGCCGGCCGGCAGAAGTACACGCGGCTGCGATTCACCACCTGGACGTTACGCTACCCGCGCCTCAGTTGGCTGAGCATCGATGGCCTCGAGAAACACTGGGAGCGGGCACGTATCTCGGTCAGCCTCGGGGCGGCGGACAAGCCGAACGTAGTCGAGGTGATGACGGACAACGTCTCGGCGTTCACCCTCGACGTGCCGCCCGACCTGGCGACGACGCTCTGGTCCGCGCGGGTAGACCTCGAGATCGACGGCCAACGCCGCGAGGCGGCCGGGCGACATTCGGACCGTTGGTGGACCGTCCACTTCCGCAAGTCGCGGCGGAGCTGGTCGCTGGTCGAATCGCCCGACGACGGCGTCCTCCGCAAACGTCCCGGCCTGCAGGGACCGATCGACGACGCCTTCTGCGACCGGTTCGTCATGGTCCGCCCGACCGGCCCCGCAACGCCGAACGAGAAGGTCGGCGACTGGGTCAAGAAGGAGATGGCCCACGCGATCGAGCACTGGCGGCGGCAGTTCCGCGGCGACGCCGTGGTCAAGGACGACACCGCCGTCACCGCCGAGGAGATCGCCAACAGCAATTTGATTCTGTGGGGCGAACCGGAGACGAACGCGGTGCTGAAGAAGATCGCCGGCCAGTTGCCGATCCGCTGGGACGCGAAAGGGCTGACCGTCAACGGCGAGACGTTTGATGCGCGGCACCATGTGCCGGTGTTGATATACCCGAATCCGCTCAATCCGAAGAAGTACGTTGTGCTGAATAGTGGGTTCACGTTCCGGGAGTACGACTACCTGAACAACGCGCGCCAGTTACCGAAGCTGCCGGACTGGGCGGTGCTGGATCTCAGCCAGCCGCCGTCGTCGCGGTTTCCGGGGAAAGTCGTGGCGGCGGATTTCTTTGATGAGGAGTGGAAGGTGAGGAAGTGAATCTATTGTTCCGCCGCGACCCGAGTCTTCGAGGGGAGTGCTCAAGCGCTCCCCTCGAAGACTCGGGTCGCGGCGGAACAGTCATTGTCCTTCCCACCGATACTCCACGACTCCCTCCCATCGCTCTCCCGGCTGCAATACCTGCCAACCGACTTTCATCCCCGCGTTGCTCAGGTTCACCGCGTCTGTCGGACACGTGTATGGCTCCAGGCACACCGCCTGACGGTGCGGCGGCGTGAACATTACCAACTCGCGAAACGCCGGCGACGTCCGCACCCGCAGGACGCCAGCGCCCGGGTATTCGATCCGGCCTCGGTCCACGAGTCCGTCGCGGTCCGGCACGACGTCAGGGAAATCGGTGTACACATCGTCGAGCGCCAGCCCTTCGAATGGACGTCGGTCGCGCAGATCGAGGTTGGGCGGAAGCGGCTCGCGGTCGCCGGTCGGCAGACTTTCCTGGAGCAGCCAGCGCGATTGAGCCGG
>DATJGQ010001202.1:0-2706 GCA_035494815.1 Gemmataceae bacterium | reverse complement strand
GGTCGCAGGCGGCGATCCGGCGGAGAAAGTTCGCCTCTTCCTGGGCCCGGAGTGCGGCGGCGGATTCCTTCGCACGGCGTTCGGCGCGTTCGGCGACAGAGGGCGGCAGGGGCGGTTTGGGCCGTTCGGGCGGAATGGCGTTCCAGCGGCGAAAACCGCTGTCGAGGCCGGGTGTGGGTCGTGCGTCGGCGGGATCCGCGGCGCGGGCCAGTCCCCCCAGACCCACCAGGAATGCCGCCGTCAGGCCGTAGGCCCGTAGTCGGTGCATGACGTCCTCCCGACCCGCCCCCCGGCGGGCCACGTCCGTGCATTGGTGATTCGGCTGACTCGGAGCGGCGTATATGCCGTCGACATTCCCGCGTGTCAAGCGCAACCGCAGCCCCAGTTCGGCGGCGACGCGCGGCGGGTCGCGGAACTCTTAACCGCCAACCACCTGCACATGGACCGTCCGCGACCGCGGCCCGTCGAACTCGCAGAAAAACACGCCCTGCCAACGGCCGAGAACAAGCTGCCCGTCGGATATTAACAGCGTCGCGCTCGGTCCGACGAGCGTCGATTTGATGTGCGAGTCGCTGTTCCCTTCGCCGTGTTGGAAACCGTGCTGCTGCTTCGGAACGACCCGGCCGTACCAGAGCATCAGGTCGTGCACGACATCCGGGTCGGCATTCTCGTTAACCGTAATTGCGCCGGTGGTGTGCGGGCAGTAGACGACGCAAATCCCCTCGCGGGCGCCGCTCGCCCGGACCGCGCCGCGGACCTGGTCGGTGATCTCGACCATCTCGTTCCGCTCGCGGGTCGTGACGGAAAACGTGTGCATGATTCTCCCTCGCTCGCGGCGCGGCGGCGAAACAACCTCCTACTATAACACAGGGGGTTATGGAGAAAGTTCCATGAATCGCCGACATGTCGTGAGTCTGTTTTGCATATTTGCAATCGCCGACGCGGCCCCTGCCCAGGAGGACGCGAAGGCCGTGATCGAACGGGCGATCACGGCTCACGGCGGTGCGGACAAGCTTGATAAGTATCTCGCCGGGCGGGTGCAATCGAAAGGTGCGATCGCCGCCCAGGGCGGGCAGGTGCCGTTCGTCAGCGTCGTGGTCTACCAGCTCCCCGACAAGGTGAAGAACACAGTCGAATTCACACTTCAAGGCGGGGCGCGGCCCGTAACGCAGATCTTGAACGGCGACAAGGTCGGCGTCGTCATCAACGGCATTGCCCAGCAGGTGTTGCCCGCCCAGGCCGACGAGATGAAACAGGCGGCCCACGCCCGCAACCTCCGCCGCCTGACGCCGCTGCTCAAAGGTGACAAGTACAAGCTCGCCATGGCGGGCGAGAAACAGATTGCCGGCAAGACGGCCGTCGGCGTCAAGGTGACCGCCGAAGGTGCCCGCGAGGTCCGCCTGTATTTCGACAAGGCGACCGACCTGTTGCTCGCTCAGGAGCGACACAGTTTCGACGCCGCCGGCAAGCCCACCGAGCAGCAGGAGATCTTCAGCGACTACCGCGAGGCCGAGGGACTCAAGTACCCGGCCCACACTGCAGTGATGCAGAACGGCGAACGGTACATCGTCAGCGAGGTCGTGTCGATCAAGCTCTTACAGAAAATCGATTCGCGGGAGTTCACGATCCCCCAGTGACCGCCGACCCGTTTGTCGTCGACCGACCGGAATCGGGCCGGACGCTCGCCGCCGTGCTGCGGGCGCGGCTCGGCGTGTCCTGGTCGCGGGCGCGGCAACTCGTCGAAAAGCGGCAAGTTAAGATCAACGGCCAGACCTGTTCCGACGCAGCCCGTCGCCTCAAGATTGGCCAGCGTGTCGAATTTCTCACACCGGCGCCGGGCCGGCGCAAATCGAGTAATCTTCGAAAACGACCCTCGCCGTCGGCCAGGCCACCGAAGCTTGGCGTTCCCGCGGGAATCATCGTCCGACACACCGACGACGCGATCGTCGTCGTGGACAAGCCGGCCGGGCTGACGACGATGAGGCACGCCGACGAGGCGGCCGAGTTCGGCCCACGCGGCAAACGCTTCCTGCCGAAGACGCTCGCCGATTACCTGCCGCGGCTGATCGCCGGCGGCGGCCGGCTGCAGGCGGTCCACCGAATCGACCGCGACACGAGCGGGCTGGTCGTATTCGCGCGGACGCCGGAGGCGGAGAAACATCTCGGCAGGCAGTTCCGCGCTCACACGGTCGGCCGTCGGTATCTGGCGATCGTCCGCGGCGTGCCGAAGGAAGGGCGGATCGAGTCGTGGCTGGTCCGCGACCGCGGCGACGGCCGGCGCGGCAGCGGCGCGGCGGGCGACGGTCAACGGGCGGTGACGCACGTTCGTGTGGTCGAATCGCTCGGACCGTGTTCTCTCGTCGAATGTCGGTTGGAAACCGGTCGCACGCATCAGGTGCGAATTCATCTTGGAGAGGCGGGGACGCCGCTGGCGGGCGAAACGGTATACGATCGGCCGGTCCACGGTCAACCGCTGCCCGACCCGAGCGGCGCGCCGCGATTGGCGCTGCACGCGACGTCGCTGGCCTTCGAACATCCGGCAACTGGGCAAAGGTTGGAGTGGGAGTCGCCGCTGCCGGAGGATCTTCGGGCCGTCGTGGGACGATTGCGCGCCAGGGCGAGCGGGGTCGCGTAAGCGCCCCGAGGACTCTCACGGCCGGACACCTGAGAGTCCTCGGGGCGCTAACGCGACCCCGCTCGCCAAAT
>DATJGQ010001201.1:0-5227 GCA_035494815.1 Gemmataceae bacterium | reverse complement strand
GTCGGCGCCGGTTACTTGAATTTCACCCCGACCCCGGAGCCGGCTACAATCCTGCTGTTGTGCGGGGCGGCAGCGGGGACGGTACTCGGCGTCCGACGTTGGTGCAACCGTGGCAGCGGCGTCTGCCGGCCGAGCCTGCCTTAGTCTTAATAAGAGGAATGAAGCGTGATCGCTCAGGCCGAACCCACGACCGCGGGGTTTGAGGGCGACTATGCGCCGGGCGTCGCCAGCCCGTTGCAAGTGGCCTGGCGGCGAAAGGCCCTCGTCCTGCTCGGCCTCATCAGCAGTCTGGCCGTCGGAACCCTTTACTACGCCAAGGCCCCGCCGGTGTTTTCGTCGACGGCGCAAATCCTCGTCGTCAAGAAGCAGCCCGACGCCGTTCCGATTTCGACGGCCGACGGCCGCATGGCGGTCATGGAAGACTACCTGGCGCCGCACACGACCATCATTCGCAGCCCGGAAGTGATTCGCCGGGCGGCGAAGTTTTTGCCGCCGGAAGGCCTCAAGTCCGCCGCCGCGGGCCAGGACCCGATGGGCGTCATCGCGGCCGCCCTGAACGTGACCCGCGAGATGAAGGAAAACAGCACGCCGACGAACATCCTGATCCTCACCGGCCGTTCGGGTTACTCCGAGGACAGCCTCAAGATCCTCAACGCGGTCATCAAAGGCTACAAGGAGTTCCTCGACGAGACGTTCCAGTCCGTCAGCGACCGGACGCTCGAACTGATCACGCAAGCTCGCGACACGCTGCAGGGAGAGCTGAAGAACAACGTCAACGCCTACCGCGAATTTCGCAAGGAGGCGCCGCTCCTGTCGCGGGCGGCCGGCACCGCCGAACACCAGACGCTCAAGGAGGTGCAGTCCACGCACCTGAACCTGAGCCTCCGCAAGGCCGAGCTCGAAAACCGGCTCGAGGCCATCGAGAAGGCGTTCAAGGACGGGGGCAAGGAGGCGGCGATCGACGCTTTCGAAGCGACGGCCCCGAAGGGCGAACGCAGCCTCGACAAACTGGAAGAGGCGCTGATCCCGGACATCGTGAAACTCAAAGATCTCGAGAAGCAGTTCGGGCCGAATCATCCGGAGGTCCGAGCGCTCAACGAGAAGATCCAAAACACTCGCGAAGCGTACCGGGCGCAGATCGAGGCGGCGCAGACCGGCGGCGGCAAACGCGATTCGCTCGACGAAAAGCTCCGCCTGCTCAAACGCGACCTGTTCGGCATCAACACGCAGCTGAAGCTCTACGACGCCATGCTCGACGGTGAAGTCCGCAAAGTACGGACCCTCACCCAGTACGAACTCGAAGAGCAGGAGTTCCAGCGACGGATCGACCGCACGCAGCAGCTCTACGAGGTCATCATCAAGCGGCTCTCGGAGCTGGACCTGGCCAAGAATCAGGGCGGTTATGACGCGCGCGTGATCACGCCCGCGACGGTCGGCACGAAGATCGCCCCGGTCGCCTGGCAGGTGTTCGGCGGGTCACTGGTGATCGGTCTCGGTCTCGGTCTGGCGCTCGCGTACGTGGCCGAATACACCGACACGATCTTCCACACGCCCGAAGAGGTGCAGCGCGCGCTCGGCACGCAAGTGATCGGCCACGTGCCGGTCCTGGAACAGGACCCGGACGCGCTCGCACGACAGGAAGCGGGGGAGGTGATTCCCGACCCGATTCTCTGCTCGTTCTACGCCCCGAAGTCGACTCGCGCCGAGGCGTTCCGCGGCATTCGCACGGCGTTGTACTTCAGCACACACGGTTCCGGCCACCAGGTCGTTCAAGTGACCAGTCCGCACGCGGCCGATGGCAAATCGACGGTCGCCGCCAACCTCGCGATCTCGATCGCCCAATCGGGCAAGCGGACGCTTCTGATCGACGCCGACTTCCGGCGGCCGCGGGTGCACCGGCTACTCGGCGTCAATGCCGACGTCGGGCTGGCGACCGCGATCGTCGGCCACTGCAGCCTCGATGACGCGATTCAGGGGAGCGGCGTCACGGGGTTGTGGGTGTTGCCGTGTGGCCCGCGTCCGCACAACCCGGCGGAATTGCTGACCGCCCCGCAGTTCCAGGAGGTGCTCCAGGAGCTTCGCAAGAAGTTCGACTTCGTCGTGATCGACACGCCGCCGGTACTCGTCGTCACCGACCCGTGCGTCGTCGCCCCGCGGGTGGACGGAGTGATCCTGACCTTGCGGCTCGCCCGCAACGTCCGCCCCGCGGCCGAGCGGGCCCGCGACATCTTCGCCAGCCTCGGGGCGAACGTCCTCGGCGTGGTCGTCAACGGCGTCGGCGACGGCCGGCAGGTCTATGGCTACTCGACCTACCAGTACGGCTACAAGTACGAGTACAAGTACGATTACACGTACGGCTACGACTACTCGTACGAATACAACGACAACTACTATCAGAACGAAGAGGACGTCTCCGGTCCATCCGCAGGCGGGGTCGCGCCGGCCGTCGCCCGCCGCCGGGACCGCGACCAGAGAGTTCGACAATTGCCGTTCTGGCGACGACTATTCAGCTAAGAAGGGATGAGGGATAAGCGATGAGGTGAAGAAAGGGATGAGGGATGAAAGCAGAATTGCCTCTTTTTCATCCCTCATCCCTTCTTCTACGTCCCTTTTTTTCTCACGGCAGGCTTGTGCCGAAATGGGTGCGGAATGCCGCGAGGTCGAGCCCGTTGATCGCGCCGTCTCCGTTCGAGTCCAGGTACGAGACGTAATTCGGGCTGCCGATGATCGTGCCGAATGTGTTGCGGAACGCGGTGAGGTCCAGGCCGTTGATCACTTTGTCGCCGTTGACGTCTCCATACAGTCGGAAGATCGAGGTAACGTAGTCGCCGCCGGGCAAGCCGCCGACGATTTGGCTGCTGAGCACGGTCAGGTCGTAGTTTCCGTCCACGAGCGAGCGCGGGCCGCCCGGGCCGTCGGTGAATGGGCCGGAAAACGTCAGGCGGGCGATCGTCTGGGCGGCCGTTGAACCGGAAAGATCGACCGACAGCGCGACGTCGCCGCCCGCGGGGCCGGTGGCAGTCAATCGAAACGCACTGGTCGCCGGCCCGTTGAACGTTACCAGTCCGTTGAAGGTGACGGTGACCGAGGTCACCATCGATCGCTGCGACTCTCCGGCGTTAACCATGACGGGCTGCACCGCTTGCGGGGATTCGAACGCGCCGATGTCCGCCGCCGCGCCGAAGACGCGTGGAGAGCCCCGCTGATCGGACGTGAGGCCGGCCGGGTTGCTGCCGGTGTTAATCGCGGGGCTGCCGGGGCGGAGCGCGAGCGTCGCGGTCGGCCCGCCGTTGTTGGCCAGGGAGCCGAGGAGCGGGTCTGTGCCGGCGGGCAGGTTGTTTCCGCCGGTGATGGTCGTCCCGGTCAGGTTTCGGATCAGGCTGAAGTGGGCGGTCACGGGCCCGAGAATGTCAGGAGCGATCGCTGCCGGGTTGTTGGCCACGATCGTGCTTTCGACGGTCAGACTGCCGCCGGTACCGCTCTGGCCGATGCCGCCACCGCCTTCCCCCGCGGCGGTCCCGTTGGCGGCGTTGTTGGCGATCGTGCTGTTCTGCACGACGAGCGTGCCGCTGCCGCCCGTGCCCGGGCTGCGTACGAAAATGCCGCCGCCGCTTCGCCCGGCCGTGTTAGCCGAGATCGTACTGTTGCGGACGGTCCAGGTGACGGGCAGATTGCGGTAGATGTAGACGCCGCCGCCCTCGGTCGGGCTGGAATTACCGGAAACCGTGCTGTTCTCGAGCATCAACGAAGCGCCGAAACCGACGCTGATGCCGCCGCCGTCGCGGTATTGCGATGCGGCGTCGGTCCCGGAGGCGTTGTTCGAGATCGTGCAATTCCGCACGGTGAGCCCGACCGTGCCGAAGAACACGTAGATGCCTCCGCCGGGCCCGCTCGACGAATTGCCGGTGATCACCGAGTCCTGGATGGTGACGTTCGCGCCATCCACGCGGACGCCGCCGCCGCCGTTCGTGCCGAGACTCGTGCCGGTGGTCCGCCCGCCGGTGATGGTCATGCCGGAGAGCGTACTGGTGCCCGACGTCACCGAGAAGATCCGGAAGTTGCTCGCCGCGGCCGGGTCGCGGCGGACGGTCAGCAGGCCGGCGCCCGGGCCGTTGATGGAGACCGGGTTAACGATCGCGGGCAGCGCGGACTGCAGGCTGATCGTCTGCGGCGAGCCGAACGACGGGCCGAACACGATCGTGTCGACGCTGCCGGTAGCGTTCGCCTGCGCGATCGCGTCGCGCAATGACCCGGTGCCGGAATCGGCGGCGGTCGTGACCGTCAGCGTCAGCGGGATGAGCGCGCGGAACGCACCGATGAACCCGGCCGGGACGGGCGCGCCGACCGTGTCCAACACCTGACCCGATTCGAGTGCGAGCGTATAGGTGCCGGTGTCGGTCCGGTCCCACGCGCCGCCCGGCGGCGTAATGCGATACGTCGCCATCCGCGGCGTGCCGTTGGTGGTGTTGTCCACACCGACAAACGTCGCCAACCTGTCGAACCCGTTCGGGCCGGCGATGCGAATGTCGTTACCGCCGAGTGTGCCGACGTTGATGGCGGTCGGATCGCTGTACGTGACGGTGAACGTGTAGGACGTGCCGCCGGCGGCGGTGACGTCGGCCAGCGCGGCCATCGCCGAGGGTTGCACCTCGTACGCGCCCATGTCCGACGCCGAACCGACGACGCGCGGGTAGATGACGCGCTGTTCCGTGGAGAGCCCCGCCGGGTTGCTGCCGGCATTGACTGCGGGGCTGGAGGGTGAAAGTGCGATGGTGTTGGTCGGACCGCCGTTGTTGGCCAGCGAACCCAGCCGGGGATCGGTGCCGTTGGGGAGGTTGTTGCCTCCGGTGATGGTGCCGCCGGACTGGTTGCGGACCAGGCTGAAGTTGGCATTCACCGCGCCGAGCACATCGGGGGCCGTCGGACTCGTGTTGTTGGCGACGATCGTGCTCGTGATCGAAACGGAACCGCCGGTGCCCGCCCGCGCGATTCCGCCGCCGCTGCCGTTGGCGGTGTTGAAGGCGATGGTACCACTCTGCACGGCCAGGTTGCCGCCGTTCCGCACCATGATGCCGCCGCCGCTCGCCCCCGCGGTGTTGTTGGCGATGGTGCCGTTGCGGACCGTCCAGTTGTCGGCCGCGGTGCCGGTGACATAGATGCCGCCCCCGTCGGTCGCCGAGGAATTGCCGGAGATCGTGCTATTTTCCAGGAGCAGCGTGCCGCCGAT
>DATJGQ010001200.1:0-6949 GCA_035494815.1 Gemmataceae bacterium | reverse complement strand
AGGTGGTGGGACCGAGTTGGAACAAGTCACCGCCGACGAGTACGCCCGCCGTCGCGCCGAATATGTGCGTTCCGGCGGCGGCACACCACCTCCCGGCGCGACGCCGTTGCCGCCCGAGTCTTGAACGGCCGCTTGCGGTTGACCCAGCTTGCCCTTGACCGTATAAGCCGCCCCACTTGCGGCCGCATGCCGCACTCAAGGGCCGGCCATGGTTCACACCGTCGGGCAGGAACCCACCGACGACCTCATCGTTCTGATCCCCGTCTACGACGATTGGGAGGCGGTCGGCCTTTTGTTGGAACGGCTCGACGCGGCACTGCGGCCGGTCCCCCAGCGGACGCACGTCGTATTGATCGACGACGGTTCCGAAGTTTCGGCCCATGCATTGCCGCTGCCGAAGTTGCATTCGATCGAGCGCGTCAGCGTCCTCGCCCTCCGGCGGAACCTCGGCCACCAGCGGGCCCTGGCCATTGGCCTGTCCTACGTCGAAGCCCATTTGCCGTGCCGGGCACTGGTCGTCATGGATGGCGACGGCGAAGACGCGCCCGCCGACGTGCCGCGCCTGTTAGAGCGACTTCAGAAAGAGCGCTGCCGGGCGGTCGTTTTTGCCGAACGGAGTAAGCGGTCGGAAAGCCTGGCCTTTCGCACCTTCTATCGCCTCTACTGCGTGCTGCACTGGCTGCTGACGGGGCTGCGCGTCCGCGTCGGGAACTTCAGCGCCTTGCCCCCCGCGATGCTTTCGCGACTAGTGGTCGTCTCCGATTTGTGGAATCACTACCCGGCTTCGGTGTACAAGGCTCGGCTGCCCGTCTCCTTATTGCCGACCCGAAGGGCCGCGCGGCTGGCGGGGCAGTCGCGGATGAACTTCGTCGGCCTCGTCACGCACGGGCTCAGTGCGATCTCGGTCTTCGGCGACCGCGTCGGCGTCCGCCTGCTCGTCGCTACGGGCGGCGGGATCGCGCTGGTGATCGTCGGGCTCGTCGTGCTCTTGGGATTGCGCGCGACCGGCTTCATTCCGGCCGGACTGATCGTCCCCGGGTGGGCGGCGACGGCGGCGGGCGTGCTCGTGTCGTTGCTCATGCACATGCTGATGCTGGCCTGCCTGTTTACGTTCACGGTGTTGGGCGGCCGCGGCGGGTCGAGCTTCCTGCCGGCCCGCGACTACCACTTCTTCGTCGCCGAACTGCGGGAGGTCTACGCCGCCGATGAACGCGTTCGCCTATGTGGGTGACGAGCTGGACGTCTTCGCCCACGCCGTCAACTGGAAGCGGTACTTCGGCCGGCTGCTCGCGCCGTACGTCCGCGGCGAGGTGCTGGAAGTCGGCGCCGGCATCGGCGGCACGACCCGCGTCCTCTGTACGCCGCGAGCCGACCGCTGGGTCTGCCTGGAGCCGGACCCCGAATTGGCCGAACGTTTGCGGATGACGGCGAGCGAACGGCCCTTCGCCGTGCCGGTCGACGTCGAAGTCGGCACCGTCGCCTCGCTCGCCGACGACCGGCGGTTCGATTGCATCCTCTACATCGACGTGCTCGAACACATCGAAGCCGACCGCGCCGAACTCGAAGCCGCCGCCAAGCACTTGAAACCCGGCGGGACGCTGATCGTCCTCTGCCCAGCGCACCCGATGCTTTACACGGAATTCGACCGCGCGATCGGCCATTACCGCCGCTACACGAAGGCGATGTATCGGGCGATTGAGCCGGACGGGTTGCGGCGGGAACGGCTGATCTATCTCGACTCGGCGGGCCTATTGCTGTCACTCGGCAATCGGCTTCTGTTACGGTCCGGTTCGCCGACGTTGAAGCAGGTCAAAGTCTGGGACCGGTTATTCGTCCCCATTTCGCGCCTGATGGACCCGCTGCTCGGTCGAACGGTGGGCAAATCGATCGTCGGCGTCTGGCGGAACGCGGCATGAGATGTCAAAACCGTTGAGCCGGCTCGCACGTGAGGGTAGGTCAGGCTGTGCCTGACGCTCGAAGAGTCAGGCACAGCCTGATCTACCCTCAGACGTCCGTGCCTGTGGTTTAGGCCGCCCGCGCCGCCGCGGCGATCTTCCGCTCCGGCGCGTGCAGCCAGACGTTCAGGATCAGCCGTTCGTAGCGCTCCAGCATCTCCTCGCAGGTCAGGTGACAGTCGTAGACCGCCCGCGAGCATTCCGCCATTCGCTGTCGCAACGCGTCGTCGGCGAGCAGCCGCTCCAGGTGATCGGCGAGTTGCCGGCTGTCACCCATCTCGAACCGTAACGCGTTGTGACCCCACACGACCTGCTCGTTGACGCCGCAGCAGGGCGTCGACACGACCGGCAGGCCGAACGCCTCCGCCTCGAGCATCGATCGGCTGAACGCCTCGACCCGCGAGGCACACACGAAGACGTCCGCCGCCCGCAGGTAGGGCCGCACGTCGCCGGTCTCGGGGATGAGGCGGATGCAGTCGTGCAACCCCTCGCGGTCCATGATGGCGCGGATGTGATTGGTGTAACACAGGCAGGCGTTGCACGAGTCGCGGACGCCGACGAGGTCCACGAAGAAGTCCTGCCGGCCGCGCCGCCGGAGCAGCGCCGCCGCCTGGACGAGGTCGTGCTGACTCTTGCGCAGGCAGACGGTGCCGATGGCCGTGATCCGCTTGCGGTCGCGCGGCCCGCCCGCCACCGCCGCCGCCTCCGCCCGCGTGGTCGTGCGGATGTACTCCTCGATCGCCCGGGCCTCAAGGCCGTTATGGATGACCTCGATCGTGTTGCGACGATTGATGCGATCGAACAACCGGGCCGTGTCGTGCGAGGCGATCAGCACGCGGTCGGCGAGACGGAACGCGGCCTCGCAGCGGGTGAGCGCATAGGGGCTGTGCATGGCCCGCATCTGCTCGGGCGTGTAGCTCTCGTGAATGATCCAGACGCTCGGCACGCCCGCGCGATGGGCCGCCTCGACCAGGACGAAGTTGCACAGCGTATTGGCGACGACGACGTCGGGTCGTTTGGCGGCGATCATGCGGGCGGCGTAATCGACCGCCGCGTCGTATTCGTCCGGCTCCCACGCCGCCCCGTGGAACTTGCGGCCGTATGGCAACTCGCCGACATGCACCGGAATGCCGGCCGCTTCGTAAAGCCCCGCCCCGGCGCCGGCGAAGGGCGAATAGACGCTGGCCCGCACCCGCCCGCGGCGAACGAGCCCCTCCGCGATGTCGAATAAGTAACGTGGCGCGCCCTCGCTGGCGTTCAGGTTGTGTGCCGCGAAGAGCACGTTGGCCCGTTCGTTCGGCCGCAGTTCCGGTTCGTCCGGACAGCCGCTTTCGATCTGATAGCCGAAGCGATGTGATAGCCCGGGGTGAAAATAGGCATCGCGTTCGCGGCCGTGGTTTCGGCGGAGGGAAAGCACCTCGCGCGGGTCGTCGCGGTCCGCCGCCGGGCCGTGCTGCCGCAATTCCGCCCCGGCGACGTAGACGCTGCGGAGTCCGCGAGCGGCCAACCGGCGGCAATAGTCGACCGCCGCGAGCGCCCCCGGAAACCGTTGCGAATCGAAGCCGCCGACGTCGAGAAGCGTCTGACGCCGTGTGAGCAGGCACTCGCCGCCGATCGCGGCGACCGGGCGGGCGACCTCCGCCTGAAAAAAGTAACTGACCGCCTCCGCCGGCAGCCCCTCAAACGCGCGGCCGGGGGCGGTCTCGTCGTACATGTTCAGCACAATGCCGGCGTGCCGCACCGTCTCGTCGGGGCCGACGATTCTCGCGCCGGTGCAGCCCACGCCCGACAACCCGACATAGCCGACCAGCCGGCTGAGCCAGCGCAGCTCGGCGACTTCGAGCGAGGGATCGAGCAGCAACAGGAACTCGTCCGACAGTTCACCTGCGAGGCGGTTGACGAATTCCGGGACCGTCGCGGTCGGATCGCGACGCACTTCGCAACCGCCGGGCGCGGTGACGCCGTTCGTGGTTCGATCGAGGACGATGATCCGATAGTTGCGATAGGTCGTCCGCTCGCGCAAGTCCGAGAGTTGCTGTGCCGACAACGGCCGATCGTCGGTCACCGGGATCAGGATCGCCACGGACGGGCCGGTGTCCGGGAAATCGAGCAGGTACACCGGGATTCGCAACCGTTGCGCGAACAGCGGATGATAGATCGTCGCCGGCACGCCGCGCCGCGCCAGGTAGTCTGTCAGCCCGCGCTCCACCGACCGGAACATGACCGGCTTCACCGCCGCGGCCGCCGCGGTCGAGGACGGCAGCGCACGCCAGTGGTACAGCACCCGCGGCACGTGATGGATGCGTTGCGTCCGCTCGATGGCGCGGAGAAGCAGGTCGTAATCCTGCGCCCCTTCGTAGCCGGGCCGGAACCGGCCGACCGACTCGAAGAGCGACCGCCGCAGGCACGTGAGGTGGTTCACGTAGTTGTACGACAGGAACATCTCCGGCGACCAATCCGGCTTGAGCTGTGGGTCGTAGCGGCGGTCGTCGGCGTCGATCTTGTCCTCGTCGGAGTAGATCAGGTCGGCGTCGGGATGGTCCTGCAGAAGCCGGGCGTAGTGAAAAAGGGCGTCCGGCGCGAGGGCGTCGTCGTTATCCATGAAGGCGACGAACTCGCCGCTCGCGAGGTCGGCGGCGGTGTTCGTGGCCCGGCAAATGTGCCCGTTTTCGGGACGAAACGCGACTTTGATCCGCGGGTCGCTCGAAAGACCGCGGAGATATACGAGGAGGTCCGGCCTGGTCGACGCGTCGTCGGCGAGGCAGAGTTCCCAATTGTCGTAGACCTGATCGCGGACCGACTCGACGGCGGCGCGGAGCCAGCGCACGTCCACATTGTAAACCGGCATCAAAATGCTGAACTTCGGTCGATAGCGGAACCCCTGCGACTGCTCGGCATAGATCGCCCGCAGTCGCGGCGTCATGTCGTTATTGGCAATGCGGGCGTCATACGCGGTGCGCTCGTCGGCCCGTGAGTCCCGGCGTGGGGAATGGCTCGGCGGCTCGATCGGGCGCGGCGTGCGGAGCAGTCGGTACGCGAGTCGCTTCGACCACACTTTCCACCGCCGCGGTTCGAACGCCTCGCCGCTACGGAGTTTGGCCAGGACACGGCCAGCCAGGTTCGGCAGCAGTCGACTGCGATTCGGTCGCGGCGGGCTGATGCCGAATGTCCGCTCGAACAGCACCGGCGTCTCGCCGGCCCGGCGCAAAACCACCTCGACGCGGCGGACGCCGGGCTCGTCGAGCACCAGGAGCTCGAAGCTGCTTCCGGTCGGCTTGCCCGCGCGTAGCGGATGCCAGAAAGTCACTCGGCCGTCGAAGACGAGCGTGACGCGGTCGTCCCGGTCGAACGGCAATTCGGGCAGCTCGCCTTCGGCCCAGAAGATCGGCAGGCCGCTGCTCGGTTCCATGAGGCGCCGCAGCGACACGGCCGCTTCATAATTCCGCGCGGGTTCGCCCATGCCGGCCCTCACCCCCGACCCCTCTCCCGCAATGCCGGCAGAGGGGAGAAGATAATGTCATGCGGCCTTGCGAATCTCGTCGCCGCCGGCCTCTTCCGTCCGCCGGACCCACCGCGAGAAGAGCCGCGACTTGAACGACTGATACTTTTCCCACATCAGGGCGTTGAGCAGGTGGAACTCAATACTGACGGTATCGCTCACGCCGTCGAGATGCCGGAACGGCCGCAGCAACAGCCACAGCCACCCGGCAGGCGACGCGTGCATCGTCGCCACGCGGCGGAGCGCGACGCGTTTTTCGGCGGTCATTTGTCCCGCGCAACGGGCCGGGAGCGTCCGCGTCCATTGCCGGATCCGCAAGGCGTGCGCGAAGTATGTCGCCCGCCCTGTGGCCAGGAACGCTCGGCAATTCATCGCCAGTTTGGACGGTCGAAAGAACGCGAGCCATTGCCCGACGCGCGCATATCCCGGCAGCGGTTTCGGCCCGTAATGCCCGACGACGTTGCCTTGATGCTGCACGTAATCGTAGAGCGGCCGGTCGACGAACCGCATCTCGCCGCACGCGAGGGCGACGCAGCTCAGCCAATGGTCGTGGAAGGCGTCGCCGAAAGCGGGCGGGAAGGGCAAGAGCACGTCCAGCAGTTCGCGGCGGAACATTGACGCGGCGCCGGTCACCGTGTTGGCGAGCAGCAACGACGCGAAGTTTGAATAATTGTTCCGCCGCGACGCCCAATAGGTCGGGCTGAGCACCGTTCCGTCCGGGCGGACGAGCCGCATGTCGCTGTACACGAGCGTCGTCCGCGGGCCGAACCCGCCGTGCAACGATGCGAGCTTGTCCGGCCGCCATTCGTCGTCCTGGTCAGCGAGGGCGACGAAGCGCGCGGTCGGCGGCACCAGCGCGAGGCATTGTTCGAAATTACGGTAGAACCCGCGGTTGGTTGGCTGGCGATAAATCCGGAATCGCGGGTCGTGGCCGACGACCGACAGGAGATTGGCGAATCGGTCGTGCCGCGAATGGTCGTCGCAGATGACGCACACCCAGTCGCGCAACGTCTGCGCCCGCAGTGAACGGATCTGGCGGGCGAACAGCTCCGGCGGCGGGTTGTACGTCGCCATGCAGACGACGACCGGGTCGGCCGACAGCGAGCGACTGTATACCTCCGGCGGCGCCGGATCGGCGACACGGCCGGGCCGCAGATTCAGTCGACCCAGCGAAGCGGTCGCCACGCCGCCCGTGCTCAGCACGGCGCGCAGGTGCATTTCGATGCTGCGAGGCCATTGGCACGCGGGGATCGACACGACGCAGCCGAACGCCCCCCAGGCCGCAGACCCTTTTCGCTCGTAGCGCCGGAAGCTGTGGAACTCGGCCGGAAATCGCCGGCCGTCGACTTCGAGTTCCAGTGAACTGACCGGAAAGTCCGAGTGATGACACCAGCCCGTGACGACCAGATCGGTGTCGAGACCGGCGCACAAGGGGTCGGGCAAGGGTCGGTCGAGCCCCGAGCAGAGGCCCTTGGTATGTGTTCGCCGGCTCGAC
>DATJGQ010001199.1:0-4702 GCA_035494815.1 Gemmataceae bacterium | reverse complement strand
TTGCGGGCACCAGGCCCTCAACCTGGCGCGTCTGCCAATTCCGCCACTTCGGCAAGTCGGCCAACCGTCAGAATAATCGAACGACGGGCCGGACTCAAGTCCCCGGTTCTCTCGCCGCCCGACCATTCTGGTGTGGTTCCGATGACCTTCGGTAACGTATGATTGAGGAGCCAAGCCGCCCGGCGGGTTCGCGGCGGTGGGCGCTGGTTGGAGACACCGCTTTTGAAACGCAAATCCCGCAAAAAACCGGAACCGGAGGTCGTCGGCTTTCTCGGCGTCGGCCTCGACGGCGACGGTCACCGCCGGATTACGGAAATCGAGCACTTTTTGCTGGTCGGCGGCTCGATCGAGACCCACGAGCAGATGCAGGAAACCGCCATGCGGTTCGGCGAGGAGTTGGAGAAACGCGGCAAGAGCCTTAAGGATACGACGCCGGAGGAGGCCGCGGAAATCCTTCGTGAGGCCCGGTCAAAAAGCGTTTAGCCGCGACGCGGAGCGGAGCGCTGGAGCGCTCCCGCGCTCCGCTCGACTTCGCGGCTAAACGGGAACCGATATCCGACGAATACCTTTGCAGGTCTGAAACATCCGCCCGGGCGGCCGGGTATTCATGTGAGACTGCCGTGGCCGACGACGACGCCACTCTCGTGCGGCGATGCCGGCGGAACGACCCGCTCGCCGTTCGCGTCCTGGTCGAACGGTTCCAGGGGGCCGTCTTCGGCCTGTGCGTTCGGCTGTTGGGCCATCGGCACGACGCGGAGGACGTGTCGCAGGAGGTGTTCCTCCGCGTCTTCCGCAGTCTGGGCAGCTGGGACGCGACCCGGCCGCTCAAGCCGTGGGTCCTGAGCATCGCGGTCAACCGCTGTCGCACCTGGCTCGCGAAACGCGCCCGCCGGCCGGAACTGGCCGACTACCTGCACGACACCGCGGCCGCCCCGCCGGCCGACGACAGCGTCGAGTTGACCCGCGAGATCGAACAGGCGCTCACGAGTTTGCGGCCCGAGTATCGGTCCGTGTTCGTGCGGTTCCACCAGCAGGGTCAGCCGTACGATGTCATCGCGGCTGCGGTGAGACGGCCGGTCGGCACGGTCAAGACCTGGCTGCACCGGGCCCGACTGGAACTGCTCGAGGCGCTCCGCCGCCGCGGCATGGTCGAGCCGCCAGCCGGCAAGTCGTCTCCCGTCGCTGGCCTCTCTGAGGCGGGCCTCACAGAGGCCAGCTCCAGAAGACGCTGAGCCCGAGGTGATTCATGACGCCGTTCGCCCCCGACTCGGCCTGCGAACCCGCCATGCTGGCGCTGCAGCGCCAGTTGGACGGCGAATTTTTGCGCCTCACTTCCGACGTTCAAGCTCATCTCCAAGACTGTACCGGATGCCGCGAGCGGTTTCGGCTCGCGCGCTCTTTGATCGCCGCCTTTCCGCCGCGGTACGACTCGGCCGAACCCTCGAGCATGTGGACAGACCGTCTCGTCGGCGCGATCGTCATTGATGGCCGCCATCGGCGGATCAAGCGGCTCGGCGTCGCCTGGGCGCTGGCCGCGGGAGTGCTCGCCGCGGTGTGGCTAGCCCGGCCGGTCCCGCTGTCCTCCTCGGACGGATCGCTTCCCATCGCGGCGCGCACGCCGGACTTGCGGTCCGATTTCGCGGAAGCCGGTTCCGCCTTGGCCGGGCTGACGCGGCGCGCCGCGACGGAAACGGTCGGCCAGGGGCGGGTACTCGTCCCACCGGTGGACGTCCCGCTCGCGCTCGACATCCGGCTCGTGCCCGCGGCCCGCCCGCTCGACTCCGCCCGCCACGGGCTGAGTGAAGGTTTCGAGCCGGTCGCCACTTCGGCCCGCCGGGCGGTCAACCTGTTTTGGCAGGATTTGCCGCCCGCCGAAAAGTAGAATCGACCCGCCAGACGTCCGTGAATTCGAGACGAAGGAATTCATAATGCGGCGGAATTCGCGGATCTTGCCCGCTCTGTGTGTCCTGTGCCTCGGCGGTTCGGTCTGCGCATCGCCGCGGGATGACCTCTTGCGATTGGTCCCGGCCGACGCCGGGTTCTGCATCATTGTCCGCGACCTGCGCGATCAGTTCGACGGGCTGGCGAAGTCGCCGTTCGCCGCCCAATTCGCCGCGTCACCGCTGGGGCAAGCGCTGGCCAGGTCGCCGGAACTGCAAAGGCTCGCCGAGTTCGACCGGCATCTGAACGCCAACCTCAAACTGACCTGGGCCCAACTCCGCGACGAGATTCTCGGCGACGCCGTGGTGCTCGCCTACACTCCCGGCCCACCCGGCCGGCCGGAAAAGGAGCAGGGCCTCTTCCTCGCCCACGCCCGCCGTGCGGACCTGCTCGCGGAGCTGTTCGAACGACTCAACGAGGTACAAAAAAAGGCGGGAGAAGTGACGGCGGTCGAGGCGCGCACGTATCGCGGCCAGACATACCAGATGCGGCGGAAGGCCAAGGACGCCGAAGAGTTCTACTGCCTCCGCGGGCCGCTGTTGATCCTGTCCGATAAAGAGGAGGCGCTGACGCGAGCACTCGACCGTGCGACCGCAAGTCCGTCGTCCGAACCGCCGGCACTCGCCAGACGGTTGGACGCACTCGGCCTCGACCGCAGCCTGGCGGTGTGCTGGCTCAACCCGAGGGCGTTCGTCCCGGCTTTGCGCAAAAAAGTCGCGTCGGCGGCGGGCGGCGAGGCCGCGTGCCTGGCGACGTTCGCCCGCTACTGGGAGGCGCTCGACGGCGTGGCGTGGTCGCTGTCGGTCGAGCGCGAGTTCTCCGTCGCGATGACCGCGGCCGTCAGGCCGAGTGACCTTCCGCCCGTGGCGCGGCGAATGTTCGGCGAGGCCGCGCGACCGTCCGCCGTCTGGGCGGCATTCCCGAAAGACGCTCTGTTCATCGCCGCGGGCCGACTGCCGCTGCAACCGATCGCGGACGCCGGCGGCGAATTCCTGACCTCCGACGGTCGCAAGGAAGTCCAGGAAGCTCTGGCCCGCAGCGTCGGCGCCTTCCTCGGCCGCGACGTCCTCTCCGCGGTACTGCAAAACGTCGGGCCCGACTGGGGCGTCTGTCTCGCGCCGCCTACATCGGGCGACAAGTCCTGGTTGCCCACGTTGACGGCGGTGTTACGACTCCGCGCCGGCGGCACCATTCCGGTCGAGCAGCGGGTGCTCGACGCACTCGACCTGCTCGCCCGCCTGAGCGTCGTCACTTACAACACGCACCGGCCCGATCAGATCCGCTACCGCATGGTCGCGCAGGACGGCGTGGACGTGCGGGTGCTCGAGAACGATCAGGGATTCCCGCCCGGCCTGCAGCCTGCGTTCGCATGGAAGGACGGCTTCCTGGTCCTCGCCAGCTCGCCGGAAGCGGTGCGGCGGTTTCGCGCCCCGAAGGGCGACCCGCCGCCGTCGGCCGAAGTCCCGCTCGTCCGAATTGCGCTGTCCGGCTGGACAAACTATCTGCGGAACTATCGCGAGCCGTTGGCCACCTTCCTCGCCGACGCACACGGCCTGCCGCCGGGCGAAGTCCAGAAACGCCTCTCACATCTGCTCGGCACGCTGGAGCTGTTCGACATCCTCGAAGTGACGCAACGAACCGGCGCAGGCCAGGCGGCCGTGAGTGTTCGCCTGCGGACGATGGCGAAGATGCACCAGGATTGAGCGACGGACCACGAGCACGTCAACTCGATTACAAAAAAAGGACCCGACCAGCCCGACGCGCAAGCGAGGGATGTGCACGCATCCCTCGCTTGCGCGTCGGGCTGGTCGGGTTTCGGGATCGGGGGACGAAAAAACCCCACTGAACTCCCAGCAAGCTGGTCGAACAGTGGGGCCGGAACAGAGAAGAGGCCGTTTGAACGGTCGCGACTTTAACTTGGGCACTTCACGTCGTCAATAGCAAAGTCGGCGAAATTCGCAAAATCGGTAGCCCCGTTCGAAAACGTCTGCCGTGGGGATTGGGGTACACCAACGCAGCCCACACACGTCGAGCAATTAGCCCACACGCAGCCCTGCACGCCGACGACCCCGGAGAGCGGCGATGCCGGCGTGCCGGACAATCGGACTCCATGCACCGATGCAAGCGCGTCGATCGCGGTTCGTGCGTTGGTCGAACTCGTCGGTTTGCGAGGCCCGACGGGTGGAACTGCTTCGCGGACGGTGACTTGCCCGCACGGGAACTGCGGTTGACCTCTGAGGGCACTGTTTTTAGGATACGCCCCCACGTGACGGCGGAAACGGATTCGCCATTGCGATCATCATCCGTCACGCCGGAGACTTGATCGCTGCGAGCCTCCCGCCGAGGCTCCTACGAACGGGAACGTTTCAAGGAGGAGAGACAAACGATGCTTCGGACCCGAGCCCTGTTCACGGGCGTTCTCGCGGCCGGCCTGGCCCTGGCCGCCCCGTCGGCCCGAGCCGGCATGATCGCCACCGCCACGGTCGATCCGTTCGGCAGCAACTTCCAGTGGACTTACCACGTCGCCGTCCAGAGCGGCGTGCATGTGCAGCCGGGCGACTACTTCACCATTTATGACTTCCAGGGTGCGGTGCCCGGCTCGGACTCCGCTCCGGCCGGTTGGAACCTGACGGTCGCCAACAGCACCGGAATCATCGGCAGCCGGACCACCCCCAACGACGATCCGAACCTCCCGAACTACACCTGGACATGGACGGGTGGCCACGACATCCAGACCGGTGCCGCGGGCGACTTCTCGCTG
>DATJGQ010001198.1:0-2806 GCA_035494815.1 Gemmataceae bacterium | reverse complement strand
GGGCCATTTCCCCGATCAGAACACCGGAGATGACGGCTACAAGGGCGTGGCTCCGGTCGCGTCGTTCCCGCCGAACGGGTACGGCCTGTACGACATGTCGGGCAACGTCTGGGAGTGGTGCGAGGACTGGTACCAGCCGGATTACTACCGCAGAAGCCCTTACCGCAACCCGCCCGGGCCGACGATCGGCGCGCCCGACGAAATTGATGACTCGGGCGCGCCGCAACGCGTTCGGCGGGGCGGGTCGTACCTGTGCACGGACCAGTATTGCCTTCGCTACCTCCCGTCCGCACGGGACAAGAATCCGCCCAACAGTAGCGCGAGCCACACCGGCGTGCGGTGTGTCCTATCCCCTACTCCGCCGAAGTAACCCGCTCGCGGCGGTGCGGGACTGTTCCGCCAAGGCCGCGCCTCGTAAATTCAAGGTGTAGACCTCTTGAATTCGCGTCGCGCCGGCTTATAAGATGGCGACAGACGACGCGGGTGTAGCTCAGTGGTAGAGCACCACGTTGCCAACGTGGTCGTCGTGGGTTCAAGTCCCATCACCCGCTCTCGCGAAAGCCGGGAGGTCCGCGAACGGTTCGACCGTTCCAGGGCCGCCCGGCTTTTTTGATTTCCGGACCGTACAATGCCGCTGGAAGGAGTGCCCGACATGGCCGATCCGAAAGACACCCCCGCCGCCGACGAGAAAGACGCCGGCACCGCCACCGTCGACGAGGGCAAGGAGGGTGGTCAGGAAGAGGGGAAGGAAAAGGAGCCGGTCAAGCTCCGCCAAACGGTGGACATCCGCGACATCGGGCCGTGCAAGAAGCACATCACCGTCACGATCAACCGCGAAGACATCGACGCCCGGCTCGACGAGAAGTACAGCGAGCTGGTCACCGGCCACCAGTCGCTGGTCGCTGGTTTTCGCCCGGGCAAGGCCCCGCGAAAGATCGTCGAACGGTTCTATCGGGACGAGGTGACGACGCAAGTCCGCGGCGAAATCCTGATGGCGAGCCTGGAGCAGATCGCCGAGGAACAAGACATCGCGCCACTGGCGCCGCCCGATCTGGACCCGGCGAAGATTGTCATTCCGAAGGAAGGCCCGCTCGTCTACGAGTTCGAGGTCGAGGTCCGGCCGCAGTTCACGCTGCCGGACTACAAGAAACTCAAGATTAAGCGACCCACGCAGAAGTTCACCGACGCCGACATCGCCCGCGAAGAGAAGCGGCTTCTTGAGCCCTACGGCCAGATCGTGCCGAAAGAGGGTAATCCGCCGAAGACCGAAGAGGGTGACATCATCATTTGCGACGTCGTCACGCGCGAGAGTGGCCGGACGCTCAACGATCTGAAAGAGGTCCGCCTCCGCGTCGATCCGCAGCTGGCGCTCAAGGACGGCGTGGCCAAGAATTTCGGCAAGGAAGTCTTTGGCGCCAAGCCCGGCGATATGCGCAAAGTCGAAATCGTTCTCTCGGACACCGTCGCTGATCCGGCCTTGCGCGGGAAAACAGTCGTCGCCAACTTCACCATCAACGACATCAAGACCGTCCGTCTGCCGGAACTGTCCGAGGAACTGCTCTCGCAGGAGTTCGGCGTCGCCGGTGAAGATCAGCTCAAGGAACTGATCCGGGCCGTGCTCGAACGCCGGCTCGAATACATCCAACGGCAATCGGCCCGGCAGCAGGTCATCAACCTGGTCGCGGAGAAGGCGCTCACTGATCTGCCGCAGGACATTTTGATCCGCCAGTCGCGGCGGGCGTTGCAGCGGAAAGCGATCGAGATGCAGTCGGCCGGCATGAAGCCGGAGGAGATCAACGGCAAATTGCGGTTGATGCAGCAGGACGTGGTCGCGAGCACCGCCGCGGCGTTGAAGGAACACTTTGTCCTGCAAAAAATTGCGGAGGACGAAAAGCTCGAGGTTTCGGACGACGACATCGACGCCGAAATCGAGCGGATCGCCGACCGGTCCGACGAGTCGCCGCGAAAAGTCCGGGCCCGGCTGGAACGCGAGGACATGCTGGAGGCCCTTGCCGCCGAGTTGCTGGAAAGCAAGGCTCTTGACCTGGTGCTAGAGAATGCAGAGTACGAAGACACCCCGCTGACGAAGGCCGACGAGGAGACGCCGGTCGGCACGGTCGAGGCTCAGGCGGTCCCCGGCGAGATGAAAGAACCTTCGGCCGAGGAGAGCGCATCCAAGCCCGAAGGGGAGAGTGAATAGCCGCGTGCGGCTAATCAGAGGACATTGCGATGAATGAATGGAACGCGGGCCGCGGGTACGAACCGCCGGTGCTGCAGCGCTACCGGGACTATGCCCGGCAGCGGCAGATGACGCTCAGCGACCTGCTGTTGGAGAACCGCATCGTCTTCCTCGGCAGTTCGCCGGAGACGGGCGGCAATCCGGCGATCACCGACTACCTCGCCAACATCACGATCCAGAAGCTCTTGTTCCTGCAGTACGAGAACAAGAACCAGGAAATCAACATGTACATCAATTGCCCGGGCGGGTCGGTGACGGCCACCCTGGCGATTTATGACACGATGCAGTTCCTGGAATGCCCCATCTCGACCTACTGTATGGGCCTCGCCGCGAGCGGGGCGGCGATCATCCTCGTCGCCGGTTCGAAGGGCAAGCGGTTCGCCCTACCCCACTCGAAGATCATGGTCCACCAGCCGTACGGCCAGGTCGGCGGCCAGGTCTCCGACATTGAAATCCAGGCAAACGAAATCCTCAAGGACCGCACCCGACTCAACGAGATCCTGGCCAAGCACACCAACCAGCCCATCGAGCGGATCGAAAAAGAAACCGACCGCGACAAGTTCTTCA
>DATJGQ010001197.1:0-2111 GCA_035494815.1 Gemmataceae bacterium | reverse complement strand
GCCGTCAGGAGTCTGACATCCGCGACCGAGCCGGAAGTTCGTGTCGGCGCCGCCACGTTGCTCGCGCCGCACGATCCCGAGGCGGCGCGCAAAGTGCTCGAGGCTGCCATGAACGACCCCAACCCGGCGATTCGCGAGATGGCGGGAGAGTCGATGATCGATAGCACCACCACCGATCTCCGGGCGCTCCGTCAATTCCTCCGCAGTCCGAAAGCGCTCGAGCAGGTCCAGGCCGCCGGACAGATCCTGACCGTCCTCCGCTAGGCTCGCCGCTGAACCGGCAGGTCGCGGTTGCCGCCTTTTTCGCGGTTTTGCCCGTGAAACCCCTTGTTTGCCGACCTGAGCGGGTCTATACTGCACACTCTGCGTAGCTCCTCCAGGTAACTCGCGGCCGTAAAGTGCTTCGACAGATCTGTCGATAAGCGCTAAACCGAAGTGCTGTTTCAACGTTCGTGTTTGCCCAGCGCCGATCGTTTCAGCGCAATCTCGGGGATGGGAGTGGACGAATGAGAGTACCAAGTCGTACGGCGGGCCGCGTTGCCGCCGTCTTCCTCGCCACGAGTGCCATGCTGATCGGCCTGGCCGGTTCCGCGAGCGCACAGCAAGTCCAGGGCGGTGCCACGATTCCGGTCGTGAGCGCGTTCATCCGCGGCGTCGATACCGCGGCCGCTCCGAACGGCACGTATATGGTGGTCGGTGGTCAGGGTCCGATGTACGCGGTCTGCGTCAACGGCGCGGGCGGCGCAATCTCGGGCGCGATGCAGATCAACGCCACGCCGGGCGGATACGCCTCGTTCCCGCGGGCGGTCTGGAGTCAGGATCTTGCCGGGGGCGCCGGCGGGTTCATGGTCATCTGGACCGAGGCGGTCGGCAATGCCGACGCCATGCGTCAGCTGTTCGCACGCGTCGTCACCTGCTCGGGCGGTATGTCGGCTCCGGTGGCCGTTTCGCCGACGGTGTGGTGGGAGCCGGGCGACCTCGCCATCGCCTACTCGATTCTGAGCAAGAACTTCCTGGTGGTTTGGCAGACCCCGGAACACACGGTCAAGGCAGGCATCATCAACCTCGCCGGCGTGCCGATTGCCGGTCCCGTCCTGCTCTCGAGCGGCCTCGGCCGCGATCCCAGCGTCACTTACAACTACGTCAGCAACGAGTATGGCGTCGCGTTCAGCGGGGAGACCTACTCCGCGTTCGTCGCGGTTCCCTCGTGGAACCTCGGTGCGTTCCGCCGCAACACCTTCAACGTCTCCGGCGGCATGCTGACGACGATGACCGACGTCGCGTATAACGGCGGTACGGGCCGCTATGTGATGGCGTGGTACGAGCTGTCGTCTGGTAATTTTGCGAAAATCGCCGAATTCGATCCGAGCGGCGCGCTGCTCACGACCGGCATCGCCTCAGCGCGCCTCGGGTCGTACGATGCGTTTTCCATGGCGTTCAATACGGTGTCGCGGACGTTCCTGCTGGTCGGCGTTGATCGCGCAGCGGACACCGTGCTCGGCCTCGAGCTGACCAGCCGCGGCTATCCGTTCAACGGAGAGAACACTCTTTCCGGCGTGAAGCCCGCCCGCTATCCGCGCGTCTCGTCGAGCGCCGTCGGCCGCAGCTGGAACGTCGCGTTCAGCGGACCGAACTTCGCCGCGCTCTCGAACCTGGTCGCGACCGGCTTCGCATCGGAGGGCGGCCCCGCGGGTGCGTTCCCCGCCGTCGGTCAGCCGGCTCCGCCTCCTGCATCGGGGCCGACGCCCACATCGACACCTGGGGCCTGCCCTGGCAACGTGCCGGGCATGCACTGCGTGAACGGCAACTGGGTGCTGAATACGCCAACCACGCCGCCGCCGACGCCACCGCCGACCACGCCGCCACCGACGACGACGGCGGCCTGCAAGGGCGCGCCGCCAGTGAGCAACTGGGTCTGCGTAGGTACGTCCTGGGTACCCCCCGACCACCCGCTCGCGGCGGGTGGAGTGCCGGCGTCGCAGGTCCCGTACAACGATGGCACGTGCTCAGGCGCCTCGCCTGTTGCCGGCTGGGTCTGCATCCGAGGCGGGTGGCTGCCGCGAAATCATCCGATCGCGATCGCCACGCTGGGCAGCTAACTCTGTCTAGCG
>DATJGQ010001196.1:0-2596 GCA_035494815.1 Gemmataceae bacterium | reverse complement strand
CGCCGCGGCCGATCGCGAAGTGGGCCAGCACGACCGTCAGCGAACTGACGATCAGGACGAACGTATTAATTGCCCCGAGGGCTTCGACCAGGTGCACTTGATGGGGAGTCGGCCAAATGGAGACGCGTTCTTTGGCGATGGCGTCCTTGACCGAGCCGGAGGCGTGCTCGATCTCTTCCTGATAGATCTGGGCCGGGTGGCCCTCTTTCGTGACCATCGGGGTGCTCTGACGGAGGACGATATAGGCCCCGATCAGACCGGTGAAAAACATGATTTCGGTGACGAGGAAGAGCCAGATGGCCAGTTTGCCGTTGGTCATCGGCAGGCCCATGTGCAGGGCCGGCTCGTCGTGGGTGGCGTGGGCCGTGGTCATGTCGGGTCCTTCGATATCCCGTTTAGCAACGCTTCCGTTTAGCGACGCTTCGTCGAAGCGTAAAGCGCTCCACGCTTCTGCGAAGCGTCGCGAACCGTCAGAAGTACTTCGAGGTCAACAACAGCACCAAGATTCCTGGCAGGTACAGGAGCGAGGCGCGCAGCACGCGGCGGGCGGTGGCGATCGAGCGGCGGCGGCAGAACGCGCCGATCGGCCATAGAAACGCCAGTGCCAGGCCGATCGCTCCGATTGCATAGGCAGGCCCGGCCAGGTGGAGTGCCAGCGGCCACAGACTCACGGGCACGAGCGTCAGCCCGTAGAGCAGCATCTGCCGGGCGGTCGCATCGCCGCGCGGGTCGTCCACGGGCAACATCTTCAGGCCTGCGGCTCGGTAATCTTCGCGGTACATCCAGGCGATCGCCAGGAAGTGCGGCACCTGCCAGACGAACACCAGCAGGAACAGGGCGACCGCGCCGGCGTCGATACGGCCGGTTACCGCGGTCCAGCCGATGACGGGCGGCAACGCGCCGGGGACGGCGCCGATGAGCGTGTTGAGCGTCGTCGTCCGCTTGGTCGGCGTGTAGGCGAAAACGTACAGGACGAACGTCAGGGCGGTCACGAGGGCGGCGGCCGGATCCGGCACCGTGAGCGCGAGATAGACGAAACCGGTCACGCTCACTGTACTGCCGAGCATCAACACCTCGTAGGCCCCGAGCCGGCCGGCGGGCAGCGGACGGTGGCGGGTGCGATGCATCCGGGCGTCGGTGTCGCGCTCGAGGAGCTGATTCAGAATACTCGCACCGGCGGTCACGAGGCCGACACCGAGGACGGCGTGCCAGAGTGCGGTGGGCGGCGCCACCCCGGGCGCGGCGAGCCAGCCGCCGAGCGCGACCGTGACGAGCACCATCACCGCGACCCGCGGCCGGACGAGTTGCAGGTAATCGGCGAAACGGCAGTCGGACGCCGAACGCGGCCGGTCGACATACGCCTCGGCCGGCAGGACGGTTTCGACGAAGGTGGCGGCGACGGCCTTCATACGACCACCTCCACCGGGACTTGCCTCAGACCACGAATGTCGGACTTCGGAGAGCGGGTCGGAGCCACGCGATGGCGAAGGACCACGAGGGCGAGGCCGATGGCGACGGCGAAAATCGCGTAGCCCGTCAGCGTGTGCGCGGTGCGGAGGGCGGCGTCGGCCTCAGTCACCCGGCGGAACGCCGCGGCGGCCGGTCCCTCGGCGAATTTCGACAGCCACGCCTCGACGCCGAGCAGGACCTGGACGCCGACCAGGGCGTGCAGGGCGATCTTGAGCCGGCGAATCGCCCGCGGCGCGTCGGCGAGTTGCCGGCCGACGACGATCGTCGCAGCGACGACGGCGAAGGCCAATAGCAGGTGCAGCCGCGGCCCGAGGGGAGACGTCGTGTGCCGCAGCACGGCGCCGGTGATCACCTGGCCGAACACGACGGCCGCCGTCACGATCGCCCAGCGAATGGTGCGCCGCGACGGGGCCCACAGATCATCCGCCATTCGCCGCGGGGATGTGCCGACGAGAACGGCCACGGCCAGGGCGACGACGATCTGCGAGAAGATCCCGTGGATGGTGGCGAGGTCGGTGCCGAACAGGGCGTTCAAGTAGACCCGCAACCCGCCGAGCAGGCCCTGGATCATGACGGCGACGAGAAGCACGACGGCTAGAGCACGCAGCCCGCGGCCGGGGGTTCCGAGTCGCATAGCCGCAAGCGTGATGGCTGCGACGATGAGGAGTGCTGCGGTGGTCGGGCCGGCCGCGAGCAGCCAATCGGGCGTCGGCGGCACGGCTGACACGTGAGGCGCCGCCGGCGGCGCGATGTCGAGCGCGGCGTTGAAGAGCCGCTGTTGCTTGATCAACGTCCCGTGCAATTGGCCGAACGCGGCCAGTAGCGCGACCAACGCGGCGGCCCCGCCCCATTTGAGAAGCGGTCTGCGTTCGGTCAGCCACAGGCCGAGGGCGAGAATCGTCACCGCGCCGCCGACGGCGAACCCGGCGACCCGGTGGGTGTGCTCGATCAGAAACCCGCGGCTCTGTTCCAGCCAATCGATGACCGCGAGGTGCCACGGCCGCGTCGGCCAGATCGGGTCGGCCATGCCGACGCGGAAGCTGGTGACGACGGCACCCAGGAGCAGGAGCGCGAACAAGAGCGCGACGGTGGCGGCGGCCCAGTGGCGGAGCCAAGGCGGGGGAGA
>DATJGQ010001195.1:0-6022 GCA_035494815.1 Gemmataceae bacterium | reverse complement strand
GTGAGCTTCTTGATCAGCCAGTATTCCCCCGCGAGCAGCGTCGGCAACAGGGGTGGCTTGCTCGAATAGAAAACCTTCGTCTCCGGGTTCATCACCTTGTCCACGGTCTGCCAGCCGTCTTCTGTGATGATGCCTTCGTCGCGGAACTTGCCGGTGGAGTCGTAAACGCGGCGGCCGACGGCGTACGTGCCTTCATCGACGAGTGAGCGAATAGTCGCCCACCGCGAGCGGTCGTTGGAGCTGAAGGTCGGCATCGGCAGCGGCCGCGTTTTCGGCCAATCGCGCGGCGGGGCGGTCGGCCGTGTGTCGCCGGGGGCGCGATACATGCTCGGCTCGTACACCCGCTCCACCGAAAGCACGCGGCCGGTAATCGCGGCGACCGTCGCCAGCGTCATCAGCGTGTAGGCGGTGCGGCGAACGGCGATCGCCCGTGAGTCGGCATCCATCGTCACGATATCCCCTCATTCGGCCGGCGGGCCGGTCTGTTCGCTGATGCTGTAGTTGTCCTCGTCGCGGCCCCGAAAGGCCGTCAGCAGTTCCGCGAGAAAGCCCATCGACAACAGTTGCACGCCGAGCAATAAGGCGGCGAGCGAGTAGATCGGCAGCGCCCGCTCGTGCACCGGCGGAAACGCGTCCGGCGCCCACAGGCGGACCAGCCAGGTAATCAATAGCCAGATCAGCCCGGCGCTGCCGAGGAACATGAAAACCAATCCGATGCTCCCGAGAAAATGCTGCGGACGGTGGCTGAAACTGGTCAAGAACTTGATCGTTAGCAGGTCGAGAAAGCCTTTCATGAACCGGCGGGCGCCGTATTTGGATCTGCCGTGGCGGCGCGGCCGGTGGTGAATCACGATTTCTCCCACACGAAAGCCTCGCGCCGCCGCCAGCACGGGTATGAAACGGTGCATTTCGCCGTAGAGCCGCACTTCGCGAAAGACGGCGGCCCGATAGCACTTCATGCCGCAGTTGTGGTCGTGCAGGCGAACGCCGGTGAGCCAACCGACCAGCCAGTTAAACACGCGGCTCGGCCAGACCTTGTGCCACGGGTCGAGTCGGACCTTTTTCCAGCCGCTGACGACGTCGAGGCCGCTCTTGATCTGCTCGAGGAACCGCGGGATTTCGTTCGGGTCGTCCTGCAAGTCGGCGTCGAGCGTCTGCACCAGTTCACCGCGGGCCGCGCGGAAGCCGGCGGAGAGCGCGGCGGCCTTACCGAAATTCCGCCGCAGCCGCAGCCCGCGAACCCGGCGGTCGCGGCCGGCCAAGTCGCAGACCGTCTCCCAGGAACCGTCGCGGCTGCCGTCGTCCACGAAGATGATCTCGACGTCCAGCCGCTCCCGGTCGGCAGTTGCGGCGAGCTCTCGATGCAACTCGGCGAGGCTCGGGTTTTCGTCGAAGACCGGAATGACGATCGAGAGCATCACGCGCCCCGCTATCGAGTCGCGGCTGAACGCCAGAAGAACATCACGGCGGCGGCCAGCAAGTCCGCCGCCGTCCACACCAGCCGAAGCAGAACGACCGCGAGGGCCGCCCAGCCGTCCGCGGCCGCTTCCGGCGCGACTTGCTGCAGTTCGCCGGCGAGCAGTTGCTGGAGGATCACCTCGCGGACACCGAGCCCGCCGGGCGCCGGCAGCGCCAGAAACCCGGCCACGTACGACACGGCGTTGAACGCCACGCACCGGGCAACGAACGGGCCCGAGAGCGGCGGCATGGCAGGCAGGACGGCATACAACAGCGCGACGGCGCTCGCGCCGAGCAAACACCAGCCGACCGATCCCCACACGAGGCCTTCCGCCAACGTCCCGCGCGGCACCTCCGGCGGGGGCATGGTCGGGTCAAGAAACGGCCGCGCCAGCCGAACGACGAGTCCGTTAAACACCCGCGGCAAAATCGGTACGCCCGCGATCAACAAAAGACCGGCCGCCTGCCAGCCCAGCCCGGAGCCGCCCATGCCGATCAGCGGCAGCAAGACTAACGCGAGAAGCGCTCCCGCGGACATCGTCGTCAGCGTCTCGTACAGCGCCGTCAACGCCGCGACGGCGGGTGACGCTCCCGGCAGGAACATCGCCCGCAATAGAATCGCCCACGCCTTCCCCGGAACGTACTTGCCCACCTGGCTGATGAAGTACGCGCGATATGTCGCCGCGACCGGCGGCCGCAGTCCGACCCGTACCAGCAATCGCCGCCAAAAGCCCCCCCAGCACGCGAATCCGAGCGTGTAGGACACGAGCGAGACCGCGAGCCATTGCGGCCGCAAGGTCCACTCCTGCTCCCACACTTCCGGCTGTCGCAGCAGGCGGGCGAATTGCCACGACACGCCCGCGATGATGGCGACGGCCAAGGCCGCCTTCAGCCACGGCCACCAGCCTCGCCGCGCGGTTCGCATCGCGGGCATTGTACGACCCGTCGGTCCCATGAGTCCTATAGGTCCCACGAGACCCGGCACTATACTGACGATATGAGCGAACCGGAAAACACGCAGTCCCCACCGCCCCCAACGCCCGCGGCCGAGCCGGCCCCGCAATCGCCGCGCGAGTCGCGCCGCCCGGAGCCGCGGCGATTCGGCTCCAAGCCGCCGATGGCCGACCGCGTCGCCGCGCGCCGCGACGCCGCCGCGGATAAGTCCACGGCCAAACCGCCGCCGCTCGACCGGCAGGATACGCGCCCCGAGCCGCCGAAGATGCGCGAACTCGACGCGATGATCGAAGCCGAACTCGACGCCGCGATGGCAGGCATGTCCGACGCGGAGATGTACCCCGAGCCCGAATCTCCCAAACCGCGCGGCAAGTCCGAACCCGCGGGGATGCAAAAAGGCCGTGTCGTCCGCGTCCATCAGGCGGACGTCTTCGTGGATATCCCCGGCGGTCGGAGTCAGGGACTCATGTCACTGACGCAGTTCAGCGATGGTCCGCCGAAGGTCGGCGACGTCGTCGAATTCCAGATCGATCATTACGACCCGGCGAACGGGCTACTGATCCTGAATCGCAAAGGCGCCGCGGTCGCTGCCGATTGGTCCAGCGTGCAGATCGGCCAGCTCGTCGAAGCCCGCGTCACCGGTACGAACAAGGGCGGCCTCGCCGTGGACGTCAACGGCATCCGCGGCTTCCTGCCCATCAGCCAGATCGATCTCTACCGCGTCGAAAACGTCGAGCAGTACGTCAACCAGAAGCTGCTCTGCATGGTCGCGGAAGTCAATCCGGCGGAGCGCAACCTCGTCGTCAGCCGGCGGGCCCTCCTCGAACGCGAGCGCGAGGAGAAAGCGGTGAAGCTCTGGCAGGAACTCGCCGAAGGACAGGTGCGGTCCGGCACGATCCGATCGGTCAAGCCGTTCGGCGCGTTCGTCGATTTGGGCGGCGTCGACGGCCTGATCCCCGTTTCGGAGTTGAGCTACAAACGCGTCCAGGACCCGAGCGAGGTCGTCCACCTAGGCCAGGCCGTCCAAGTCTATGTGTCGCGGATCGACCCCGACGCTCGCAAGGTGTCGCTCAGCCTCCGCAAGCTGCTCGCCAACCCGTGGGACGAACTGGCTCTCAAGTACATCCCGGGCGAGAACGTCACCGGCACGGTCACGCGGCTGCTGGACATCGGGGCGCTCGTCGAACTCGAACCCGGTATCGAGGGGCTGATCCACATCTCGCAACTCGCGCCGCAGCGCGTCTGGCGGGTGAGCGACGTCGTGCAGCAGGGACAAACCGTCGAGGTCCGCATCCTTAGCGTGGACAAGGAGCGTGAGCGGATCAGTCTCTCGCTCAAGGACGCAATCGCGAAGCCGCAAGCGGCGGAAAAGCCAGGCGAAACGGAGGAGGAGGCACCAACTCCGGTGAAGCCGCCCAAACCGCGGACGACGCCCCTGCGCGGCGGCATCGGCAGCGGCGGACCACTGTTCCCGGAGATGCCGCCGAAGCGGTAATTCACTCGACCCGGCAGAACACGGCCTTCAAATACCGACCTTCCGGAACATGCACGAGGAACGGGTGGTCGCCCCCTGCCCCGCCGATGCGGATGATCTGCAGCACCCGCCCCGCCTGCCACGCCGCGCGCCGCAGCGACTCCAGGAAGTCCGCCTCGTTGACCAGCCCGGTGCACGAACAGGTCAGGAAGATCCCACCCGGCGCCACCGCCTGCAGCGCCAGCTTGTTCATGTCGAAATAGCGCTTCAGCGCGAAATCGACCTCCTCTCGATCGCGCGTCTGCTTGGCCGGGTCGAGGACGACGACATCAAAACGCTGTCCCGTCGCGATTACCTCACGCAGCCATGGGAACAGGTCCGCCTGTACGAACCGCACTTGCGCCTGGTTCAAATTGGCGTTCTGTTTCGCCAGCGCGATCGCTTGCTCGTCCAAGTCGACGCCGACGACTTCCGCGGCGCCGCCGAGGGCCTTCGCATAGACGGCAAACCCGCCGCTGTTGCAGCACAGGTCGAGTACGCGTTGCCCCTCGCAAAACCCTGACAAGAATTGCCGATTGTCCCGCTGGTCGACGAAGAACCCGGTCTTGTGTTTACCGCCCGGGGCGACGCGGAACCTCAGCCCGTGCTCGCGAATCACCACCGGCGACGGCGGTTCCGGCGACCGGCAGTCGAACGACTCCTGCTTCTGAACGTGCTCTTCCGCAAACCAGTACACCTGACTTTCAGGGAAATGCCCGAGCAGCGCCTGCTGGATAACGTCGCGAAACCGGTACATCCCCGCCGCGAAGAATTCGAGGACGATCATGTCTGCGAACCGATCCACGACCAGCCCGCTCAAGGCGTCGCCCTCAGAGTGGACGATGCGATAGGCGTCAGCGACCGCGTCCAGCTTGAGCCAATCGCGGCGCAACTCGACGGCCCGACGGATTCGCCGCACGAAAAAGTCGGCGTCGATCTGTTCCGCCGGGTCGATGGTCAGAATCCGCAAAGCGATCCGCGAATGGCCGTTGTAGAGTCCGCGGCCGACCCATCGCCCGGTGCGGTCCTCGATGTCGACGACGGTCCCCGGCGGCAACCGCACCGAAGGCTTCTCGACCATCTTCTGAAACACCCAGGGATGCGAGGACCGCCGCTCGATCTTGAGCCGGACGGTCGGTCGATCGCCGGTGTCGTGAGCTGCCATAATTCGTCCCTCGCGCGATCCACCCGATCCCCGCCGCACGGTTATTGTGAGAACGCCAATTGGCCGAAAACACCGGCGGGATTGGATTTCGGATTTTTTTTGTTGCTCCGCCTCAATCATCTGGTACGCTCTGAACCCAAACCCGATGGCAAGATCTCGTGCGTGCCGTCGGCGAGCGACATCTCATGCATCAATCATTGACCGACCTCATCGAGGGATTCTCCGATGCTCTCCGCCCGCTCACTCGCGCTGCGTAATGCCTTGGCCGTGTCGGCCTTGCTCATCGCCGCCTTGCCGGGTCAGGCCCAAACCGGCACCTGGAGCCAAGCGACCGGCGGCACTTACACGTGGAGTAACACCGCCAACTGGACCGGCGGCGTCATTGCCGATGGTGCGAACAACACCGCCAATTTCACCACCGCGAACCTCACGGGACCGATCACTGTCAACCTGGATACCAATCGCACGATCGGCGCTCTGGTGTTCGACAACCCGACGAACACGTTCTCGTGGACGATCGGTGGCGCCTCCATCCTGACCTTGAGCAACAGCGCGGCCGGCGGGCCGACGATCGCGGTCAACGCGTCCGACCTCGTGTCCACGATCAGCACCACCGTTGCCGGCACCCAGGGCTTCACCAAGACCGGCTCGGGCATTCTCAACCTGACCGGCAATAACACCGTCACCGGCGGCATCAACGTGGCCGCGGGGACGTTGAACGCGTACAAGTCCGCCACTGCCAATCCGCTCGGCACCAACGCGATCACGCTCTCCGGCGGCACTCTGCGGCTCGGGATCGCTAACAGCACCCCGATCGCCGCCACCGGCTACAACCAGGACGTCATCGCCGCCGTCAGCGAATTCGGGGCCGGCGCGCCCTTCGGAACCACTGTCGCGGTCGATAACGCCTCTACCGCCACGCCACCGGCGAA
>DATJGQ010001194.1:0-2711 GCA_035494815.1 Gemmataceae bacterium | reverse complement strand
ACCCTTTTGCCTGGGTCAGAAACGTCCGCGTCACATTCTCGCGCGGTTCCTCGAAGACTTGTGCCGGCGGGCCGGACTCGGCGACACGGCCCGCGTGCATGACATGGACCGTCGTGGCCACCTGCCGGGCGAAACCCATGGCGTGCGTCACGACGATCATCGTCTGACCGCTGCGGGCGAGATCGGCCATGACCGCCAGGACTTCTCCGGCCATCCGCGGGTCGAGGGCACTGGTCGGCTCGTCGAACAGGATCGCTTCGGGCTTGACCGCGAGCGCCCGCGCGATGGCCACGCGTTGTTGCTGTCCGCCCGATAACTGGTCGGGCCTCGCGTGCAACTTTTCGGCGAGCCCCACGCGGTCGAGCAGTTGCCGGGCGACGGGCTCGGCCTGGTCGCGCGATTGTTTCAGCGACAACCGCGGCCCGATCATGACGTTTTCGAGCACGCTCAGGTGCGGGAAGAGGTTGAACTGCTGGAACACCATGCCGATGCGACGCCGCAGCGAGACCAACGTCGCGCCGGAGACCTTTCGCACGTCGTCCGGATGCAGTGCCACGTCGCCGACGCGGACTTCGCCCGACTGAAACGCCTCCAGCCCGTTGATGCAGCGCAACAGCGTACTTTTGCCGCCGCCCGACGGCCCGATCACCGCCGCGACCTGGCCGCGCTCGACGGTCATGGAAACGCCGTCGAGTACTCTCACCGGCCCATGATTCTTGACCACCTCCCGAACCGCGATCATCTCACTCCCCTCAGAAGCCACTTGCGGCTACGCGCGCGCCGCCGCCGTCTTTTTCTCCAGCCGCCGCGTCAACAATGCCAGCGGATAACTCATCGCCAGATACAACGCCGCGGCGACTATCGCCAGCTCGAAGAACGCCCGCGGCGTATAGTTCACCGACATGTTGTACTGCTTACTCAATTCCATCACGCCGATCACCGAGCACACCGCCGTGTCCTTGAACAGGTTGATGAAGTCGTTGGTCACCGGCGGGATCACCAGCCGCACGGCTTGCGGGACGACGACGTGCCAGATCGCCTGCCACCGGCTCAGGCCGAGGGCGAGCGCCGCCTCCGTCTGTCCGACGGGAATCGCGAGCAAACCCGCCCGATAAATCTCCGCCTCGTACGCTCCGTAGTTCAGCGCCAGGCCGAGGACGGCGCTCACTTTGCCCGCGTGGTCGCGTAGCCAGCCCGGCAGGCCGAGCATCGGCACCAGACCGTAGTAGAGAAACAACAGCTGCAGCAATAGCGGAGTGCCGCGGATGATTTCCACATAGCCGGTCAACGGCCACTGGAGCCATGCCCGACCATAGACGCGCCCGAGTGCGACCAGCAGCCCGATCGTGATCGCCAGCGGCATCGACACGACGCTGAGAACCACCGTCATCCACGCCGCTTCGAGCAACTTCGGCAGGTCGCGGCGGACCACCTTCCAGCCGCTCGACGGCGGCTCGGCGGGCCGCATCGTGTCGGGCAACTGTTCGACTTGCGGATCGGTTAACCGCTCCTGAGCGGGACCCCAAAGGCCGTAGCGTTGGTAGATCTCACGGAGGCTGCCGTCGCCGAGTGCGGAGCGAAGCCCGGCGTTCAGCGCGTCTCGGAGCGGCTCATCCGCCGGCCGCAAGTACATGACGTAATATCCGCGCTCGGCCGGCGGAGCCGCCTGCCGGACGCGGAACTTAGGCCCGTAGAAGACCGCCGCGGGCGTGTCCGTGACGGTCGCGTCGAGCGTGCCGTTCTCCACTTGGCGAAACGCGTCCGTCGTCCCGTTCAGACGTTCGACTTTGACGTGCGTCCGGTACTTCTTCGTGAGATAGTTGTCGGCCGCGGTCGAGGTCAGCACGCCGATCGTCCACTGCCCGCCGTCCGGGCGGGCCCGGTTCAAATCGTCCCACCCGTTGAGCCGGCGGTCGTCCTGACGAGAGAACAGGTGAAGTTCGTAGACGTAATACGGCACCGTGGCGATTGCGGTCTCGAGCCGCTCCGGCGTCAGTTCGTAGCCGTTGACGACCACGTCGCACTGCCGGCTGCCGAGGAACTTGAGCAGATCGTCCCACTGGCATTGCTTGAACTCCGACCGCACGCCCAGCCCGCGGGCGAGTTGCGCCATGAGGTCGATTTCGAAACCGGTCAGCCGCTCCGCGTCCTTCGGGTCGGGGAAGATGTACGGCCCGCCGCCTTCCTGGTCGCCGCCCCAGCGCAGCGTGCCTCGCTGACGCACCTCCGTCAGGGCGTCGGAGTGACTCGACTGGCAGGAGGAGAGCAGGACCGCAAGAATGGGAAAGGGGAGGACCTGACAGGACAGGCTGAGCCAACGTGCGCGTCGATTCACCGAGTGGGGCCCTCCCGGTCGTCGGAAGTGAATTCCGGTTTCGGGCGGAATTATACGGCTCAACATCAAGACGCGGTCCCAATTTTCCGAAGAATCCGTGGAAGAAACAGTCTCGGCGAACGCGGCGTCGCTTGCTCGCGCCGGATTTCGGCCATAAATTGGACGTTCATTGGCGTTCCGAGCGCACGGGCCCGCTGAGATGGCGACCGACGAGCAACGAATCTGCGTAGTCATCGGCCGCACCCGGCACAAGATGGTCGCCGTCGAGATCAAAGAGGCGGCCAAACGTGGCGCCAAACTCATCGAGCTGCGGCTCGACTTCATCGCGAAGGCCCCCGACCTCAAACGACTCCTCGCGGACAAACCCTGCCCGATG
>DATJGQ010001193.1:0-3099 GCA_035494815.1 Gemmataceae bacterium | reverse complement strand
TTGGCCAATTCGATGATCAGTTGTTCGCGGATGACGTCGGCGATCCGCGGGTCGACGTCGCTGCGGGTCGGCATCCGGGCGACCCGCGCGGCCGGCGGTTCCGGCGTGACCATTTCCATGTACTCGGGGATCGGCGTCGGCTTCTCCTGCAGAGCCAGCTTCACGAGTTGCAAGGCTCGCGGCTGGTTCTTGACGGCGATCACGTCCCCGGGCCGGACCAGCAGGCTCGGCACGTCGGACTTTCTTCCGTTGAGCGTGATGTGGCCGTGCGCCACCAGCAGCCGCGCCGCCTTGCGGGACGACGCCCAGCCCAGCCGGTGGACGATGTTATCCAGCCGACGTTCCATGACGGTCAAGAGTACTTCGCCGGTGTTCTCCGGCGAGCGGCTGGCCAGGGCGAAATAGCGGCGGAACTGCCGCTCGAAGACGCCGTAAAACCTCTTGAGCCGCTGCTTTTCCCGCAATCGGATGCCATATTCGCTGAGCTTCGGCCGACGGTAGCCGTGCATGCCCGGTAGCACGCCCTGCCGCCGTTCGATCGGGCATTTCGGGGAGTCGCAGCGCGTCCCCTTGAGGTACAGCTTCATGCCCTCGCGGCGGCACAGCTTGCAGACCGGGTCGAGTGTTCGTCCCATTGGTGTCCCGTAATCCCTACTTATTAACTCGCCGTTTCGCGGCGCCGGTCAGAGCCGGAAGCGTGAGCGACGGCCCGCTCTCAAATGACCGTCGCTTACGCTTCCGGCTCTGATCGGCGCCGCGAAACGGAAAAACCTCTCATTACACGCGCCGCTTCTTCGGGGGGCGGCAGCCGTTGTGCGGCAGCGGGGTGACGTCTTCGATCGCCTTGACGATCAGTCCGGCGGCCTGCAGGGCGGTGACTGCCGATTCGCGGCCCGAGCCCGGCCCCTTGATCCGCACCTCGATCTCCTTGAGCCCGAATTTCGCGGCGCGTTCCGCGCAGGTCTCGGCCGCCCGCTGGGCGGCGAACGGCGTGCTCTTGCGGCTGCCCTTGAAGCCGACCGTGCCGGCCGAGGCGGTCGTGAGCGTGTCGCCGTTGGTGTCGGTGATCGTGATGATCGTGTTGTTAAACGTCGCCTGGATGTGCGCAATACCGCGGCTGACGTTTCGCCGGGCTTTGCGCTTCTTACTCTTCGCCATAAGACCCTCGTGAGGCGAGCGAAATGTGACTTATGGGACCTATGGGACTTATGCGTCCCATAAGTCCCATAGGTCCCATAAGTCATATTTCGCACGCGCTACCGCATCTCCTTCACGCCCTTCTTCCCCGCGACCGTCTTCCGCGGCCCCTTGCGGGTGCGGGCGTTTGTTTTGGTGCGCTGGCCGCGGACCGGTAGGCCCCGGCGGTGGCGGGTGCCGCGGTAGCAGTTGATGTCCCGCAGCCGGGCGACGTTCTGCTGCACGGTCCGCCGCAACTGGCCCTCGACGACGTACTCACGGTCCAGGAGCGTCGCCAGCCGGCTGATCTCGTCGTCGTTCAGTTCGCGGGCCCGCCGCTGCGGGTCGATCCGCGCCTGGTCGCACAGCTTCAGCGCCAATGTCGGCCCGATGCCGTACAGGTAGCGGAGCGAGATGTGCGTCGGCTTGTCGGCGGGGATATCAACACCCAGAAGGCGGGGCATCGCGAGAAACTCCTCAACCCTGCCGCTGCTTGTGCCGCGGGTTACTGCAAATGACCAAGAGCTTGCCGTGACGCCGCACCAGCTTGCAGTTCTCGCAGATGCGCTTCACGCTCGACCGAACTTTCATCGCCGACCTCGCGGCCAGTACCGGGGTTACGTCCGAGTCCTTTATCCTATTAACCGGCGGCGGAAGTGGCAGCGGCTTCCTCGTCCCGCGTAATAATTTCCACGCCGTTGGCGGTGATCGCCAGGGTGTGCTCGACGTGGGCGCTGGGGGCCCGGTCGCGGGTGACGACCGTCCAGTGGTCCCTCATCGTTTCCACGTCCGACCGGCCGAGGTTGACCATCGGCTCGACGGCCAAAACTAAACCGGGTTCCAATCGGAAGTTGTGCTTCTTGCGGACGTCCCGGTCAACGTAATTGGGCACCTGCGGAGACTCGTGCATAATCCGACCAATGCCGTGGCCGACGAATTGTTGCACAACGCTGTAGCCGGCCGCCTTGACGTGCTTCTCCATCTGTTCGGCCACGTCCGACCACCAGCTTCGGCGGCTCATTTCCCGGATGGCGATGTCCAACGTCTCCCAGGCCACACTGATCAGCCGTCGCAGCTCGGGGCGGACCTCGCCGATCGGCAGAGTCACCGCCGCGTCGGCGCACCAGCCGTTAAGCTTGCAGGCGGTGTCGATCTTGAGGATGTCGCCTTCCTTGAGCATCCGGTTCCCGGGGATGCCGTGGACGACCTGTTCGTTGAGCGACAGGCAGGTCGCCGCCGGGAACGGCACCTTCATGCCGCCCTGGTAGCCCTTGAACAGCGGCTGGGCCCCGTTCTTGCGGAACAGCTCTTCGACCGCCTTGTCGATGTCGATCGTCTTCGTGCCCGGCTTGGCCATTTCCCGCGCGATCCGGTGGGCGGCGGCGACGAGCTTGCCCGCCTCGCGCATCAGCCCGAGCTCGCGCTCGGTCTTGATTTCCGGTTTGCCCTGGAAGAATCGACGAAACACGTCACTTCGCCTGCGTGCCGAGGTTGGATTCGATCTGCTTGTACACCTTCTCGACGTCCTGTGCTGCGTCGATCTCCCGCAGCAGGCCTTTGCGGCGGTAGAATTCGACGAGGGCGTCCGTGGAATCGTGATAGACGGCCAGTCGCTTGCGGACGGTCTCGGCGACGTCGTCACGCCGCTGCTCCTGCGTCCGCCGGCCCTCCAACCGGCGGATGACCTCCTCGTCGGGCAGCACGAACTGGAAGACGTGCTGCAGCTTTTGGCCGCTGCGATGGAGGAGGTCGAAAAGTGCTTCCGCCTGGCCGAGCGTCCGCGGATAGCCGTCGAGCACGAACCGGACCGGGCGGTCGTCGCGGCGGAACAGTTCGGCGACCAGTTCGTTGACCAGATCGTCGGGCACAAGCCGGCCGCTGACGAGGCAGGATTCGACCTGAAGCCCCAGAGGGGTGCGGCGC
>DATJGQ010001192.1:0-4448 GCA_035494815.1 Gemmataceae bacterium | reverse complement strand
GGTTGACAGTGTCCCGGCGGGTATGAACCCGCCGCTCGCGACATCATTGTCACGACCCGCCGTCCTTCGCCTTCGCTTTCGCTTTTCCTTTTGCCTTCCCTTTCGCCTTCGCCTTTCCCTCGGCCGGTCCGATGTCGGCGTGATCGGTCTTCGGAAGCAACTTCGCCAGCTCGACCTTTTTCGCGGCGTGTTCCGGCTTGGCCGCGAGGTTCGTCCACTCGTTCGGGTCCTTGGTCTCGTCGTACAGCTCCTCGTCGCCGTTGGCGTAGCGGATGTACCGCCAGCCCTCGGTGCGGACGGCGTGGTTCTTGTAGTGGTAGGTCGTTACCCCCGGCTGGTCCCACGCCGCCTTTGGATTCGCCAATAACGCCTTGATGCTCTTGCCCTCGACGTGCGCCGGCGTCGGCAGGCCGCAAACATCCGTCAGCGTCGGGAAGATGGTCATGAAGTCGACGGTCCGGTCGCAGACGGCGCCCGGTCTGGTGAGCCCCGGCACGACCCAGACGAGCGGCGACCGCGTCGCCTCCTCCCAAAGCGCGAACTTCCGCCAGTGGTCTTTTTCGCCCAGGTGCCAGCCGTGGTCGCACCAGAAGACGATGACCGTGTTGTCCCGGTAAGCACTCCGGTCGAATTCGTCCATCAGCCGGCCGATCATCGCGTCGCAGAATGAGATGGCGGCGAGGTAACCCTGGACGGCCTCCTTCCAGCGGCCTGATTCGACCATCTGCTTGTGGTCGCCCTGCGGCTTGGCCATGCGGACTCCGGCGGGTGGGACATCGTCCAGGTCGTTCTTCAGGTACGGCGGAAGCTGGATCGTGCTGAGCGGATGCATGTCGTAGTACTTGCGTGGCACGTTCCACGGCATGTGCGGCTTGAACAGTCCGCAGGCGAGGAAGAACGGCTTGTCGTGCTTCTTCTTGAGCTGATCGATCGCGTAGCTGGTGACTTTCCACTCGCGGAGGTCTTCGTCTTTGCAATCGAGCGGGGCGAACTTGATGCCGCCCACGCCGTCGTTGCCGGTCGGCCGCGGGTCGCCGCCGGGCCGCTCGAGGTAGTCGTCCCAGTCGCCGCGGCGCGGATAAGCCTCGTGGTAGATTTTGCCGGCGCCGCAGACGTAGTAGCCGCCTTTGCGGAAGACGGACGTGAGCGTCATCGGCTCGGGGACGACCGTCCGCCAGTCATTCTGGTTCTCGTAGACCCCGGTGGTACTCGGCCGGAGCCCGGACATGAGCGCGGTCCGCGAGGGGTTGCACACCGGGGCGGCACAATAGCTCCGCGTGAAGGCCAGACCGCGGGCGGCGAGCTTGTCGATGTTCGGCGTGATCGTCTGCGGATTCTTGCCGAGATAGCCGACCCAGTCGCGCAGGTCGTCCACGGCGATGAAGAGGACGTTGGGCTTCGCCGGCGGTTGCGCCGTCGCGGCGCTGACGGCAATGACAATGCCGACGAGTGCGAAGGTGAAGGATCGCATGACGATGGTCCGATTAAGGTAGGTCAGGCTGTGCCTGACGATCTGCCGCCCAAGTCAGGCACAGCCTGACCTACGAATGTCGGCGTCTACGGTTTCGGAGGTCCCGCGCCCCGCCACCCTTTCTTCCACTGCTCCGTGAGTCGCGCGACCTGCGCCGCGTTGCCCGAATCGTCCGCGATATTCTGGTTCTCTTGCGGATCGGCCTGATGGTCGTAGAGTTCCGCGGCCACGAACCGGTCCGGATGGTCGCGCTCGACCCAGCGGGTGAAGCGGTAGCGATCGGTGCGCATCGAATATCCCATCAACCGCTGCCCGGCCGCCTGCCGTGGGTATTGGCTGAACGCCGCGGACTTCCAGGGCGTCTTCGGCTCGCGCAAGACCGGCACGAAGCTCGTCCCCTCCAGATGCTGCGGCAGCGGCAGCCCCGCCAACTCGGCGAGCGACGGGTAGATGTCGACGAACTCCACGAGCGCGTCGGACCGGCGGCCGTCGGTCGCGACACCTGGGACGGAGATCAACAGCGGGGCGTGCGTGTCGAGTTCGACGTTGGAATGTTTGCACCAGGCGTCGTGCTCGCCGAGTTTCCAGCCGTGGTCGCCCCAAAGGACGACGATCGTGCTGTCCCGGAAGCCGAGGCGATCGATCTCGTCGAGCACCTTGCCGAGTTGCGCGTCCATGTAGCTGATCGCGGCGTAGTAGCCGTGCTTGAGCGTGCGGGCTAGGTCGTCTGGGATGTGGCCCGCGGGGATATCGTGATACGCCCGCAACTCGCCGCCGGGCAGCACGGCGTACGGCGGCGCGCCTTTCGGGCGGAACGGGTTCGGCGCGAGCGCGATCGTCTTCGGGTCGTACAAGTCCCAGTACTTCTTGGGCGATACGAACGGCAGGTGCGGCTTGATGAAACCGACCGCCAGGAAGAACGGCTGATTCTTCGCCTTGATGTCGCGCAGCGCCTGGATCGCCAGTTCGGCGACGCCGCCGTCCTGATAGGTGTTGTCCGGCATATCCGCCGACTCGTACGCGGGGCCGCGCGCCGCCTTGTTGAGCGCCTTGCCCTTCTTACCCTCCTTCGCCGCGGCCGCCTTGCTCCGCTCTAAGAGGGCTTTATTCTCGGCGCTGGCATACTGCGGTCGTCGCGCGTTGGTCCACGGCACCGACCAGGACGGCGGGTCGTCGTAACCGCCGTGATAGATCTTGCCCATGCCCTGCACGAAGTAGCCGTTGTTCTTGAACAGTTGCGGCAGCGTCACGACGTCCGGTAACGCCGAGCGGAAGTGCGTCACCAGGTCCCAGACTTTCGTCGTATCCGGCCGCGTGCCCGTGAGAAGACTCGACCGCGACGGCGAGCATACGGCCTGCTGACAGTACGCGCGATTGAACGTGAACCCGCGGGCCGCGAGCCGGTCGAGGTTCGGGCTCTTGACGTAGGAGGCGCCGTAGGCGCCGAACTCCGGCCGCAGGTCGTCGACGGCGACGAACAGCACGTTGAGTTTTTCAGAGCCGGAAGCGTAAGCGACGGGACCGACGAGCAGCCCGACAACGGCAAAGATTCTCGCAACGCTCATCCGTCCTTCCCCTTGTTCTTGTTCTTCGCCTTGCCCTTCGCCTTCCCTTGCCCGCCGCCGCCACCCCAGCGTGGCGGGACGTTGCCGGTATTCCAGGTGTCCCACGCGGCCTGCAACTCGTTAGCCTTCTCCGGATTCTGAGCCATCAGGTCGTTCGATTCGCCGATGTCGGCGGCCAGGTTGTAGAGCTTCGCCGGCGTCACGCCGACCGGGCCGCCGTCGGCCGCGGTGTCGTAGCGGACAAGTTTCCAATCGCCCTGGCGAATGGCCATCTGCTGGCCGAACCGCCAGTAGAGCGTGTCATGTGGCTTGTCGCTCCGTTGGCCGGTGAGGTACGGCAGCAGGTTGACGCCGTCGAGCTTCCAGTCGGACTTCACTTCGACGCCCGCGGCGGCGAGCGCGGTCGGGAACAGGTCGAGCTGAATCACCGGCGACTTGTACTCCGTCCCGGCCGGCAGCCGCCCGGGCCAGCGGACGACGAACGGCACCCGTACGCCCCCTTCCAACGTTGTCCGTTTCGACCCTCGCAAGGGCGCGTTGACCGAGGCGTTGATGGTCGTGCCGCGCATGGTCGGCCCGCCGTTATCGCTGAAAAAGTAAATTAGCGTGTCTTCCTCCAATCGCTCGGCTTTGAGCTTATCAAGCACCCGACCGATCGCCTCGTCCATCGCCGCGAGCATGGCGGCGTATTTCTGCCGCTCGCCCGGAATTGACGCGAACCGACTGAGCCGCTCCGGCGTGGCGTCCATCGGCGTGTGGACAGCGTTGAAGGCGAGATACAGGAAGAACGGCCCGGCCTTGTGGCGGTCGATGAACGACACCGCCTCGCGCGCGAACGCGTCGGTCAGGTACTCCGTCTCGGTGGCGACGGTCGTGCCGCGATAGATCGGCGTGCCCCGACCGGGAAAGTACGTGTGGGCCCCTTCGAGGAACCCGTAGTATTCGTCGAACCCGCGCTTCTGCGGGTGGAACTTCGGGTCGCCGCCGAGGTGCCATTTGCCGACGAGGCCGGTCGCGTAGCCTGCGGCCTTGAGGCGGTCGGCCATTGTCGTCTCGGTGAGCGGCAGGCCGATGTCAGCGCCTTGCGCGCCGGGATTGAATTCGTGGCCGAACCGCGTCTGATACCGGCCGGTCAAGAGTCCGGCGCGAGTGGGCGAGCAATAAGGGCCGGAGACGTAGCCGTCGGTGCACCGGACGCCCGATTTGGCAAGGCCGTCGAGGCGCGGCGTGGGCACGTCCCTGCAGCCCTGAAAGCCGGCGTCGGCGAAGCCCATGTCGTCGGCGAGCAGGATGACGATGTTGGGCTTGGGGCGATTCGCGGCGTTTGCCGGTGCGAGAATGAACGCGAACGAGGCGGCGAGCGCGATCAATGCGAAGCGAAACATAACCTCTCCTCCCCGGTTCGCGACGCT
>DATJGQ010001191.1:0-3241 GCA_035494815.1 Gemmataceae bacterium | reverse complement strand
GTCTCGATATCCACACTCGTCCGCACGCCCTGCACTCGCCCGTCGCAAAATACGAACACGCACACACCCGGGTGCAACCCGCCGAAGCGCTTGTCGGGGTTGACGTTGTCGTTCGGGTCGGACACCAGCGGCTTGTCCTCGACGACGCCGTCGCTCGACCGGCCGCGGCCGGCTTCCCGGCCGACCGGGCCGGTCTCGTGGTCGCCGTTGTAAACGCTGCGGTCCTCGTTGGTGCCGATCCGGTTCGATAGCCGGATTTGCTTCTCGCCGAGCATGAGCGTGTTCGTTGTGCCGTCGCTGATGGTCGTCAGGTCGCAGCGAGGCTTCCACGACAGCAGAATGGCGCTGGGCGCGAGGTTCGTGACCGTCGCGCCGGTGTTAGGGTCGACGATCCGCCGCGATTGGCCATCGGTGATCGCGCCGTTCCGCAAGTCCCAGTGCGTACCCCACGCAGGCGGCGTAGTCGGACAGCCCGCCCGGCGTGATCGGGAAGACCGGAGCGCTCGTCCGCCGATCCTCACTGAACTCCGCCGGTTTGCCGCGGCGGGACGGGCAGAAGTAGATCTGGATGTTGATCTGCCGGGCTTGGGCCGTCTGGTCGTAGTAACGTTTTTGCGGGTCCCACAGCCGGTGCGCGTGCTCCTGCTCCAGGTACGGCAGGATGAGCGTCGCCCAGGTGCCGAACGTGTCGTCCATCTTGGACGGGGGCATGCAGTTCTTGACGTCGTGGAAGCCGTGCACCGCCAAGCCGAGCTGCTTGAGGTTGTTGGAACAGCTCGCCCGGTTGGCCGCCTCGCGGACTTTCTGGATCGCCGGCAGAAGCAGTCCGATGAGCACGGCGATGATCGCGATCACCACCAAAAGCTCGATGAGGGTGAACGCGGCGCGTCGGCGCGGGCCCGCGACGGTGAACATGGGAGAGGTCTCCGATCCCGGGGCGGGTGACAATTGAGGAAGGACCGGGTCGGCGACGATTATCCCGCGCGCGGTCCGACGATCAAGTACGCGTCTGACAAAATCGTGCTACGGCAGCCGCCATCCGATGATCTATACTTGTGCGACATCCGAAGCACGAGCGCGCGACGGGCGGGAAGCGAACGCGAGTCGAATGACCATGTCACAGCCACAGGCCGAACGGGCGTTGATCACATGCGGGATCGTTTTGTGCGTCGTCGGCGGCTTGGCCGTTGCGGTCGGCGCGTGGTCGGCGTCGAACGCGAGGCAATTCCGGGCCACGGCGGTCCGGGCCACGGGCACCATTGTCGCCTCGGGCCATCCGCGCGGGGCCGTGCGGTTCATGGCGGAACGCGACACCGTGGTGGAGGGCTCTCTTCCCGCGGGCCAGAACCAGCTACCGGGGACAAAGGTCAAGATCCTCTACGAGCCGGGCAACCCGAACCATTGGATCATCGACCAGGGCGATGACGCGACTCCCGGCCTGGGCATGTCGGCGGCCGGGGCGGCGATGCTGATCGGCGGTGTGGTCATGGCGAGTGCCGGCCGGATTCGCCGATGGCTCGACAGCCGGCAACCGGGGAAGTGAAGCGGCCGGGCGGACACAGGCCGCGCTCCGCTGTGCGTCCGAAGCGGTCGACGCCCGCTCATCTCACTTTTTTCGTTGCCCCGCCCGCGCGCCCCGGCTATTGCTGTCAATCGCCCGTTCTTTGCCCGAGGCTTCCGTATGACCTACCTCCGCACGCTCGCCACGCTACTGGCCCTTGGCGGTTCAGTCGCCGCCGCCGACCGGCCGAACGTGCTCGTCGTCCTGTCCGACGACCACAGCGTCCCGCATGTCGGCTGCTACGGGAATAAGGACATCAAGACGCCGAACCTCGACCGGTTCGCGGCGGAAGGAATGCGATTCGATCGGGCGTACGTGACCTGCCCGCAGTGCGTGCCGTCGCGGGCGTCGATCATGACCGGACGGTCGCCGGTCGCCATCCAGATGACGCGGTTCGCGGCGCCGCTGCCCGCGGAAGTGCCAATCTTCCCGCAACTGCTCAGGGCGGCGGGCTACTACGCGGGCGTCGCCGGGCGGACCTATCACCTCGACGGTCCCGGCGCGGCGCGGATGCCGGCGGAAATGCAGCGGGCGTTCGACAAATACGGGTTAGTGACGTTTCCGAAGCGGCTCGATTACGTCAAGCAGGGCGGCCGGCCGCAGATGCTCGTGCAGTTCCGCGAGTTCCTCGACCGGGTGCCGGCGGGCAAGCCGTTCGTCTTGCAACTGTGCTCGCCCGATCCGCACCGACCGCTCGACGCCGACGCCATCCCGCAGCCGCACGATCCGACGAAACTCACCCTGCCGCCGTGGTACCCGGACACGAAGCTCGTGCGCGAGGACTTCGCCCGCTACTACGACGAGATCTCCCGCTTCGACGGCGACTTCGGCGAGATCATGGGCGAAGTCGCCAAGCGCGGGCTCGCCGAGAATACGATCGTCCTGTTCATGGGCGACAACGGGGCGTCGCAGTTCCGCGGCAAAGGGACACTCTACGAGTACGGCGTGCACGTGCCGCTCTTAGTCCGCTGGCCGGGGAAAGTGAAGCCGGGTTCGGCGACGGCGGAACTCGTCTCCGGCGAGGACCTGGCGCCGACCTTCCTGGAGGCTGCGGGCGTCGCCGTGCCGAAGGAGATGACCGGGCACAGCTTCGTGAAGCTGCTCCGCGGTGAGCCGTTCGAGGGCCGCAAGCACGTCTTCGCCGAGCGCGGCGCCCATGGCCAGGGGTTACCGAACAACTCCGCCGCCTTTGACCTCGGCCGCTGCATCATCACGAGGACGCACAAGCTGATATACACGGCCACCTGGCAGATTCCGTATTGGCCGGTCGATTTCGCCCAGGACGCGTTCTGGAAGGAACTTCAGCAGATGCACAAGGACGGCAAGCTCTCGCCCCTGCACTCGCGGCTATACTTCTCGCCGACGCGGCCGATGTTCGAGCTGTACGACCTCTCGTCCGACCCGGCGGAATTGAACAACCTCATCGGCAAATCGTCGGCCGCAACGGTCGAGCGGGAACTCAAGGGCGCACTCGAAGAGTGGATGATCCACGAGCGCGACTACCTGCCGCTGCCGATCCCGCCGGGGCGGTGACGGAGCCGGAAGCGGAGGTCATCAGAGCCGGAAGCGTGAGCGACGGCCTCGCTCCGCCCGTCGCTTACGCTTCCGGCTCTGAAGTCTGCGATCGTCACGTTACCGGCCGTGTTGCAGGTCAAAGGTGAACGGTTCGTTGACACCCGG
>DATJGQ010001190.1:0-13836 GCA_035494815.1 Gemmataceae bacterium | reverse complement strand
CCACGAGGCGCGGCACCCCCGTCCTGGGGAGGCGGGTGCGCCTCGCGTTCCGTTCCGTGGTGCCCTTCGGCGCGCAGAGGGTGTCGATCAGCGGTGCGAGCTCGGATGTGGTTCGGGGCCGTCGCCCGTTCCGTGCGGCCGGATATTAACAACGCCTGCCCACCCCCTCAAGGTCAGGTCGCGTCGTGGTGGCGTTGGGAGAAAGGAGTCCGACGAAGGTGGGGGAATCCTTCCCCCGGTGGGCCGCCCTCGTGGCACCTGACTCCGTCGTCGGCGATTGGAATGAGTACGAGAGCGGCTAGCTTACTGCCGCGCTCGTCCGCTTCCAATTACTAATCCGCCGACCGCACCCCTCTTCGACCATGGCAGCTGTCAGTCCTTGTACACGCGCGACGACTCCTCCTTGTTCACCGGCTGTCGCAACTGCTCGCAAGTCAACTGCACTTTGAACCGGTAATCGCCCGGCGCGACACCCTTGACCTTGATCCGGTAGACGACGTCGGCCTTGCTCGCGAGCTTCGGCAGCGGATCGAAGACGACGCCGGTCGCCGTCGGCCGGTAATTGACCGGGCCATTGGCTTCGCGGAATTGCAAGCCGTCCGGCACGTTGGCCAGGATCTGAATATTGGTGCACGGCCCGCTGCCCTGGTTCTTGACTCGGACCTCGTAGACCAGGTCGCCGCCGACTTCGATCGGGTCTTCCAGGTCAACGACTTCGAGTTGCAGCGCCGGCACACCCTCGACGTTGAAGATCGATTCGGCCTTGGCCTCGCCGCCGCGTTCCGCCTGGACGACGGCCTTGTGCGGTTGTTCGCCGACCTCACGAGCCTTCACGCGGTAAGCGACGATCGACCGCCCGCCCGGCGGCACCGTATTCAGTCGCCATGAGATGGTGCGGGTCGACACGTCCCAGGTGCCGCCCTCGCTCGCGGAGACGAAGTCCAGGCCGGCCGGCAACGTGTCCATGATCTGGACGCCGGTCGCGACGGCGGAGCCTGGATTGGTCACTTCCAGTTCGAAGCCGACCTCGCTCTTCACGAAGCATTTCGGCGGGCCGGTGCGCTTCAGCTTGAGTGCGGCTTCGAGCACTTGCACGGAGGCGCGAGCGGACGACTCCAAGCCGTCCGCGCTCGCCGTGATTTCGGCCATCTGTGCCCCACCGCCGACGGCCTTCACGGTCAGCGTCACCGGTTTGGTTTCGCCGGGCCCGAGTGGACCCATTTCCGCCTCGACGACCGCGCCTTGTGGGTGCTGCAAGCCGGGCGTGAGCTTGCCGCGAAGAATCAGGCCATTCACGGCCCCCGTCCCCGGATTTGACACCAGGATCTGAAACGGGATGTTTTCGCCGGCAATCGCCTGCTCGGGCGCGCGGACGGCGACCATGAGCCGCGGCTGAACGACTTGAGTTCGCATCACGGCCGCGGTCGTAAACGTTACGGATGCGACCGAGCGGATCTCGCCCTCGCCTTGAGGCTGGAGATCAACGCGCATCCGCCGTTCGCTGTTCGGTTCGATCGTGCCGACCATCCAGCCGATGCGGTTCTGGCCCATTTCGGCCATCGGCTCGCCACCGAGATAGCGGACGCCGTGGGGCAACTCGTCTTCGACGCGGACGTGGTAAACCGGCGTTGCCCCCTGGTTGCGGATGACGATCTCATAACTCAACGGCTGGCCGAACAGGACCGTCTCGGGCGCACGTTTCTCGACGAGAAGGTTGGGCGTCTGGGCCCCGCCCTGCATCGGCATCTGGCCCGGGTATGTCGGCTGCGAATATGCGACTGGCTGCACGGCCGACGGCGAGACGGTCGCTAACGGGTTCAAGACCGGTCGCGCGTTGGCGGGCGATGTGCCGCCGGCAGGCATGACCGGCCCGCTCGCCTGGTTCTGCGGCATCGCCTGCGGTCGTGGCGGATACATTGAGGACGGCTGCTGCGGCCATTGGGCATTAGGATTGTTTTGTGGCAGGACCGGCTGATTCGGCGTGCCGAACGATTGTCGGTAGGTCGCGCCATACACCTGCGACCCGGATTGCTGACGGGGCTGCGGGATCGGCGGCGGCGGATCGATCTGGGACTGCGCCGCGGCGCGTCCGGAGTCAATGCCGACCACACTCATCACCAGGCACGCAGCGCGAATGGACGTCCGGCGCACGGTCGTTCCCCCTATACCGACTGTTCGCGGTTTGGGTGCCATGCCCACGGCTTTGCGTGGGTATGTGAGCGCTTCCATGCCCACGCAAAGCCGTGGGCATGGCACCCGGCCGGTCCCCCGTCACACGCCCGTCTGCCCGGGCGGGTATTTCACGGCGTTCTTCCGCATCTTCATCGCGACGGCGTCGCTCAGGTCGATATCCAGGCTCAGGCTGAGATTCATCACCAGGATCGTCACGTCGGCGAGTTCGTCGGCGATCGCCTCGCGCTTCGCCGGGTCGGCGGTCAGGTGCCGCGAAGCCTCGGGCTCCACCCAGCGGAACGGCTCCATCAGTTCCGCGGCCTCGACCGCCAGGGCCATCGCGAGGTTCTTGGGGCTGTGGTACGGCTCCCAGAACCGCTCCGCCGCGAACTGTCGGACGGCCTCCTTGAGCGTGCCGAACGTCGTCGTGGCGTCGGCCACCGCCGGCCTCCGTTCGAGCGCTTCGGCGTTCCCCCCGGATCCGCCGGCCGGCTCGCGTCGCGTATTCGTCCCACTGAGAGGGCGGGACTATAACGCCAGCGCGAACCCTGTCAAGTGTGAAAGCCCGCTCGTCCCGCGCCGGGGCCGCTTGACGTTTCCGCACGCGGGGCCGATTGTTAGGATTCACCTGCCGACCAAGACACGCCCCCGGAGTTTCGACGCATGGCCCGTACGGCGAAGAGCGACGAGGACGGCGTCAAAGTCGTGGCTCACAACCGCCGCGCGTTCCACGAGTACGACATCCTCGACCGGCTGGAGTGCGGCGTCGTGTTGCTCGGGACCGAAGTGAAGAGTCTGCGGGACGGCCACGCGAGCATCGATGAAGCGTACGCTAAGCTCGAGGGCGAAGAACTCTGGCTGATCGGCAGCGAGGTCCCCGAATACGAGAAGGGGAATCGCCTGAACCATAAGCCGAAGCGGCCGCGGAAGCTGTTGCTGCACCGCCGGGAGATTAGCAAGTTCGCGGGCAAGGCGTCGCAGCGCGGGTTCACGCTGGTGCCGCTGCGGCTCTATTTCCGCGGCGGCCGGGCGAAAGTCGAGATCGCGGTCGCCAAGGGCAAGCAACTGCACGACAAGCGTCAGGCGTCCCGCAAGGCCGACGCCGATCGCGAGATCCGCCGGTCGATTGCGAACCGGCGGCGGGCAGAGTGATGCGACTTATGAGACTTATGGGACCCATGAGTCCCATAAGTCGCATAAGTCCCATCTGGCTACGGAGGGCCGTCCGTGCGACTTGCCGCGCTGGTCGAAGCACCGGACCACGTCTGCTGCCGGTATCGCCTGCGCGCGTTCGCGGACGAATGGCATCGCGCCGGGCATTCGCTCGAATTGTTCGCGCGGCCCCGCGGCTGGTGGCCGCGGGTGCGACTGACGTCGCGCCTTGTTCCGTTCGACGTCGTGATCCTGCAGCGCCGGTTGCCATCCTTTTTGGAACTCGCCAGCCTGCGACGGCGCGCGAACCGGCTCGTCTTCGACTTCGACGATGCCGTCTTCCTCCGCGACTCGTTTTCGAGCAAAGGGTTGGAGAGCCATCGCCGGCGCACACGATTCGCCGCGGTCGTTCGGGCCGCGGACGTCGTCGTCGCCGGTAACCCCTGGCTGGCCGAACGGGCGCGGGCGGCAGGTGCCGCCTATGTCGTCGTCGTGCCGACCTGCGTGGAACCGGCGTCATACCCTCCTGCCGACCATGAATCGAACGACGGCGTCAGACTTATCTGGGTCGGTTCTTCGAGCACGCTCCGCGGACTCGAGCGCGCCCGCGAACTTTTGGATCAAGTCGGCCGCACAATCCGCGACGTCCGGTTGAAACTTGTCTGCGACCGCTTCGGGCCCTTCGGCCGACTGCCGGTCGAATCGTGCGTGTGGCGCGAATCGACGGAAGCGACCGAGATCGCCGCCGCTGACATTGGCATTAGTTGGCTCCCGGACGACGACTGGAGCCGCGGCAAATGTGGCCTCAAAGTGCTGCAATACATGGCGGCTGCCCTGCCGGTCATCGGCAACCCGGTCGGCGTGCAAGCGGACCTGATCCGTCATGGGCAGACGGGTTTCCTTGCGACCACCGCCTATGAATGGGCCGCGGCCGTTCGCACACTGGCGGAAGACCCCGATCTGCGGCGGCGCATGGGCTCCGCCGGACGAGCGCGTGTGGAACGCGAATTCAGCGTCGCTTCCGGGGCCGGCCGTTGGTGCGAGATTCTCGGTGCCCTGGAGCGATCCCAGCGGGCGGTCGGTTGAGCGGAGGCGCGTCATGTCCGACTCTCGAATTGACGTGCGCGGCGTCCGTTGGCAACTCGGCCAACGGCTCAGACTCCATTTCAGCGATGAGCATGCCTTTAGCCAATGGCTGGGTTCGACCGAAGTCCAGATCGTCAAGCACGGCCCGCACCGGACGGTTTACCGTGTCCGCGGGCCAGACTTCGACGTGCACTTGAAGCAGGATCGTCCGCTCGGCCTCCGCGGCCGGCTCCGCTCGTGGCTGCGGCCGCTCAAGGCTCGCCGCGAGTATGACCTCGCTCGCGAGTGCCAAGCCCGCGGCGTCGCAACGCCGAACCCGCTCGCCTGGGGCGTCTCCCAACAGCCGGGCATCTCCTGGCTCGTCACCGAAACAGTCCCCGATGCGCGGCCACTGCTCGTCGTTCTTGAGCAGGACTTGACCGGCGCGTTTGAAGCGCGACAAATGCTCGCGGAGATGCTCGGCGCGTTCGTAGCGCGGCTGCACGCAGCGGGCGTCTTCCATCATGATCTCCACCCGGGTAACATCCTTGTCCGCTGGCCCTCCGACGATCTCCCGAAGTTGTCGCTGATCGACCTACACGCCGTACGACTGCGAACCACCGGCCGCCCGACTCATTGGCGCGACTGCGAGCAGAACCTCGTTATCCTGAACCGCTATTTCATTCTCCGGTCCAGCCGCACCGATCGGCTTCGATTTTGGCAGGCGTACGCCGCGGCGCTCGGTCGCATCGTGCCCAGTCCGCACGGCCAAACGGCCCGGGTTATCGAAGAACTGACCGGCGCTTCGAACCGGACCTTCTGGCGGGAGCGCGATCGTCGGTGCCGGGCGAACAACCGCTACTACGTAAGGCTTAGACAGGGACCGCACCGCGGTTACGCGGTTCGAGGCCTCAATCACTTTGGCCTCAGCGAAGTTCTCGACGATCCGGATGCGGAATTCGGCCGGTCTGACGTCAAACCGCTGAAGCATTCGCCCAGTTCAACCGTGGCAGAGATCGAATGGCCGGGCGGCCGCCGCGTCATTCTGAAGCGGTTCAACCTACGTCGGCCGTCGGACGCCTGGCTCGGTCTGGTCCGGCCGAGTGCGGCGCTACGGTCGTGGGTGTACGGCCACGGACTCCGCGAGCGGTGCCTGCCGACGGCACGACCGCTCGTCATGTTCCACCGCTATTCGGGCGGCCGTCCCCGCGAGGGCTACCTGCTCACGGAGAAGATCGACGGCGCGATCGAACTGCACGAATGGGTCCGCCGCTTAGCCGCGCAATCGGCCGAACGGCGCTCCCCACTGCTTCGGTCGCGAATCGAGGCCCTCGCGCGACTCGTACGCGACTTGCACGGCCGCGGTCTCAGTCACCGCGACCTCAAAGCGCCAAATCTGCTCACGCCAATCGACCCGGACGATCACCGGTTCTGGCTGATCGACCTCGTCGGCGTTCGTCGCCGCCAGCGCGTGTCGGGCCGCCGGCGCGCCTTGGACCTCGCGCGCCTGCACGCCAGTTTCCGCGATCACCCGCTGGTCACACGAACCGAGAAGCTGCGATTCTTGCGCATCTATCTCAATTGGGGCCTGCGCGGCAAGACGGGTTGGAAGGTGTGGTGGCGGACGATCGCACAAGCCACGCAAGCCAAGGTGGCGCGGAACCTGCGTCGGGGGCGCCCGCTGGCGTAATCCGCCGAACCCTTCAAGTCCGCCTTGTCGCCGGGACGAATAATCCTCCGGACCCGCACGCGCGCCCGCTTTCTGCCCGCCCTGACTCGGCTGGCGGCCGCGGACGCACCGGCCTATACTCCGCGGGCGAGATGCCCCCGGACGAGGAGCCGCATGACCTTGCCGCATCGCCGCAGCACGGGGCGAGACACGAGACACGACACACGAGACACGGGATCAGCTGCTCTCGTGTTTCGTGTCTCGTGTCTCATGTCTCGCCTGGCGCTGTTCGTCGCGCTGATCGGCGGCTGCCAAACGTTTCGCGGCCACACGGTCACCAACGACGCGGCGACAAAGATCAAGACCGAGCCGGCGACGACCGCCGCGGTCGCGCTGCCGACCAAGAATCAGGTCCGCGTCTCGCAGTACTATTTCTTCGCCGATTTCGACATCAAGCCGGACCTCCCACTCTTCCAGGAACTGAGCGATCTCCGCGAACAAGTCGTCCGCGAACTGCATCTGCCCACGTCGAACACCGTCATCCAGGTCTACCTGTTCGAGGACCGCGAGAAGTACGACCGGTTCATGAAGTACCGCTATCCGGACCTGCCGAACCGGCGGGCGTTCTTCGTCGCACAGCCGCGGACCGTCGGCGCGGGCGACGACCTGCTCGTCTACACCTTCTGGGGCGACCGCGTCCGGCAGGACCTGCGGCACGAACTGACGCACGCGCTGTTGCACTGCGTGCTCAAGGACGTCCCGCTCTGGCTCGACGAAGGTCTGGCCGAGTACTTCGAACTGCCGCCGGGCACCGACGGCGTCAACCCGCAGCACCTCGAACTGATCCGCAAGGGCCCGTTCAGCCCCGACCTCGCCCGGCTCGAGCAGATGCACCAGGTCGCGCAGATGAGCCCGGCGGAGTATCGCGAGGCGTGGGCCTGGGTGCACCTGATGCTCCGCGGCCCCGCCGACGGCAAGGCCGCCCTGCTCGCTTACTTGCAGCAACTCCGCGTGACGCCGTCGCCGGGGCCGTTACAGCCGCGCTTGGCCGCCGCCATCGCCCCACTTAACGATACGCTCAATACACACCTCACGCAGATCGTCCGCACTCAGGCCGCCCGCCGCTGAATCAGAGCCGGAAGCGTAAACGACGGACGTATCAGCGACGGTCCTTCGAATGTGGTCCGTCGCTGACGCTTCCGGCTCTGATTCCATTTGGGCTACAATGGAGTAATCCCGACCCGGGAGACTCCCATGCGTATCCTCGTGACGGCCGGAAACACGCAGGCCCCGGTCGACCGCGTGCGCTGTCTGACCAACATCTTCAGTGGCCGGACCGGCACGCGGATCGCGCTGGAGGCCCGACAACACGGCCACACGGTCGGCCTGCTCACCTCGCACCCGGAGGTCGTTCGCGACCTCGCGCCGCGGCCGTCGACAATCGGCAAACAATGGCACGTCGGCCGATATCGTACGTTTGAACAGCTTCGGGCCTCTCTCGCGGAGCAGGTCAAACGCGCCAAGCTGGACGCGATCGTTCACTCGGCGGCCGTCAGCGATTACTTTGCCGCGGGCGTCTACGCGGCGGCGGCGGGAACGCGGTTCGACTGCGAGACCGGCGCGTGGTCTGGCAAGCCGGGACCTCGACTCGAAGACCGTGCCGCGGGCAAGATCCGGAGCGACGAACCGGAACTTTGGTTGAGACTCGTCCGCGCCCCCAAGATCATCGACATGATCCGCCACGAGTGGAAGTTCCGGGGCGTTCTCGTCAAATTCAAGTTGGAGGTCGGCATCAGCGACGAAGAGTTGCAGGCGATCGCCGAACGGTCGCGGGTGGCCTCCTCCGCCGACCTGATGGTCGCGAACACTTTCGAAGGGGCCAAGAACTGGGCCCTTTTCGGCCCGATCGCCGGTCGATACGTGAAACTCCCGCGGACCGAACTGGCGTCGAGTCTTGTCGCCGAGGTCGAGCGGATTCACGCGGAAAAGGCGAAGGCGAATGGCTAAAGTCCTGCTGGGCGTGACCGGCTCCGTCGCCGCCGTACGAACGCCGACGCTCTTCGCCGCTCTGACGCGGGAGGGCCACGACGTCCGCGTTGTCGCGACCGACGCTTCGTTGTACTTCTTCGACCCGGCCGAGGTCGGTCCGAAAGTCTCGAAGACCGTCACGCTCGACGCCGACGAATGGCCCGGCCGCGACGCCGGTCGACGCTATCAACGCGACGACCCGGTGCTGCACATTGAGCTGCGTCGCTGGGCCGATCTCTTCCTGATCGCCCCGCTCGACGCGAACACGCTCGCGAAACTGGCGAGCGGGCTTGCCGACAACTGCCTGACGTGCGTCTGGCGCGCCTGGGACCCGGCGCGGCCCGTCGTCCTCGTCCCGGCGATGAACACTTTGATGTGGGAACACCCGCTGACTCTGCGACATATGCGGCAGGTCGCCGAAACCGTGGTTGACCGACCCTTACCGAAACTCGATGACGCCGAAGCGTTGATCGAATGGATCAACGCAAACGCGCCGCGGCTTCACCTCGTCCCACCGATCAGCAAACGCCTCGCGTGCGGGGACGTCGGCCCGGGTGCAATGGCCGAGGTCGACCCGATCGTCGCCGCGGTTACGGCTTGCTTATCCGCGGCACGATGAACAGCACGTCGCCGTCCGCAATTCCGGAATAGCCCGCGTTCGGTTCCTGAGTCCGCCCGCCGTCGTTCGCGAGGTTCGGACCGACGCTCCAGGCGACCGCCGCGCCCGCGACCAGGTCGCGGAAAGCGTTTGGTTCCTCCCCAAACGGCAACATTCGGATTCGTTCACCAGGCGAAATCCGGTAATGGAACGGCCCGCCGGAATACGGGTCGGCTGGGAGCGACGGCAAGTAAGTGGGAACGAGTTCTTCCAGAGAATCCGGCAGCCGGCCGTGGTCACATTGGTAAAGCATGAGCCCTAGGCGGATGCTCGATCCCTGGAGTTGTGTCTGCACGTTGTACCACTGGCTGAGTTCCGGAACGAACACCATCGGCGCGTCCTTGAGCCAGGGCGAACGGTTGACGAACTCGATCAGCAACCGTCCGGTTTCGTCTCGTGAGGCGACGAGGCCGGTCGGCCCGATCCAGCGAGAGAAGATGCCCTGTCCGGCGGTCACGTCGGTCTGCCGCGAGCTGTTCCCGAACGCCGCGGCGGCGGTGCGGAAGTCGAGGCCGGCGTAACGGACGTAGCCCTCCCGGACGGCTTTGACAAACCGGCCATAACGATCCGCCTCCCACACGACTGCCCCCGCGAACGGGACCAGCGAGCGCTCGAAATCGTTCCGCCCTCCGTCATATTGCCACGGCGGCGGCATGGTCCACGGCGTCCGATCGAACTCAATGTCCGCGACCGATTGCATCGGCGAGGGCCCGCGATCATTCGCCCGCACGGCCGCGAGCGCCCGCCGCAGCAGCTCCGGGCGGGCCCCGACGCCGCCGGTCCACTCGCCGAGGGTGCCCAGGGCCTGCCTCTCAATGTTTAGCGCGGCGGCAAGTTGATAACCCGTCGGGAACGATTGCAGGTTAGCGCTCAATGTCAGCGCCGACTCGAGCGGGTCGAGGGCCGACTCGAAATCGCCGCGGTGTTGCAGTTGCAGCGACCGTGCCGCCAGGAGCGCGCCCGCCAGACTGGCAGTGTTGACTAAGCCTGACTCGCCATTGGCTGAGTTGATGGGGACGCCAGCCGGCTTGCCGACGGCGGCCCGAAGCGTCGCCACCCACTCGCCCTGGAACAGATCGTCGAGCCAACGGTTCAATTGATCGTCTCGCGTCGGCCAGCCGTGGGTGAGCGTCCGCGTCGCTCGCGTGAGCAAGTCCTCGGGCGGTCCTTGAGGCAACCCCGCGCGCTGGGGACCACCCTCGGGTGGACCGCCCATCTCCCCGACCGGTGGGGTTGAGCCTGGCGCCGCGGGCGGCCCCTGTGGCCCCGGCATTCCCATTGGTGCTCCACCCGGCATGCCGCCTTCAACGCCGATCGGCGGCGCAAATCGTGCGTCCACTTTAGAGTAGTGCTGTCCGAACTGTTCCAACGCCTGCCGGACCAAGCGCCCGGCTTCATACTTTTCCGCCTCTAACCGGCCGACGCGCGTCGGATGGTCCAACCGGCCCGCCGGCGCGGGCAACTCGAAGGTGCGATACGCGATGCCCCCGGCCACCCCGCCGACCGCGATCAGGCATGCCGCGGCGAGACCGGCCACCGACCGCACGCTCCCCAGGCGGCCCGCGACCCAGGCGCGCATGCCGACCCGCGTGGCGATCAGCAGCACGAACGGCGGTGCGAGCCATTGCCAGACGTGCAGCCCGCCGAGCGTGATCGACGGTAACCACAAGAGCACGGCGCCCAACGAAGTCACGACCGCCAGGACCGCCGCGACGACCGTCTTGCGGTAGACTAGGCCGAAGAACTGTCCGCAAGCAAAACCGTAGAGCGGCCCCAAAATCAGCGTCGCGGCGGAGAGGCCCGACCGCAGCCAGACGAGATCGCGGTGAAGCGGGTCACTAGCGGGCGGCGAATTGTTCGCATCGACCCAATATCGAGCGAGCAGATTGGCCGTGAGAAGGCCGATCGTCACACCGACGATGACCAACGGCGACGCGAGCTTGCCGCGCCAGATCGCGCCGGGGGGCAGCCGGCGATCGCCGAAAAACCGCTGCGCGCCGCCGCCGTGATCCGGCCCGAACGCCATCAGACCGGCGAGGACGCCGAAGAGCGCCCCCGCCAGCGGCCACAGCAGCGACGACGGAACCGGCACGATGCAAGCGAGGGCCAAGCCGATCAAAAGCAGCGCCCACCAAACCCGACGACCCTGTCGCCAGGCGAGCCAGAGAAGAACGCGACGGCTCGCCGGCCCGGCGGCAGTCAAAACTCGCGTGCTCTGCTCCCGTAACCGGTCGAGGTTCGTATAGCGCGTGGCAGCAGGCGCGAGCGCGGCGAGCGACAGGGCGACGCAAATAAATCCGCCGCCAGGGGCGCCCAGTTCGAGTGAAACTGAGAAAACGATCGCGGCCGCGACGATTGCGAATTGCGCGATGATTCCCCAGCCGACCGCACCGAGAGAGGTGCGGGCCAGTCCCGATCCGAGCAATCCGCCCGCGTAACCGCACACCGCGACATCTGCCATCAAGACCAGCGCAATGATGAGCATTTCATCCCGCGTAATGACACCAGCCTTCCCTCGGGTGTGGGCCTGTGTCATCGCGAACACGATCGCCCAAAGCAGTACCGTTTGGGCGAAGACAACCGCCGCACCTGCGAACGCCTTTTGCCCCCAGAGCCGCCGCCGGCTCGTCGGCTGCATGTCGAGCCATGCCTGTGTTCCATTCTCCTCTTCACCGGCGAGTAGCTGCGCACCGGCGACTAGGCCGAAGATCCATGCAAATAATCCCATCACACCCAAGGCCAATTCGCCCTGGTCGTGACTGGGAGGAAAGAGCGGGATTGCAGCGACGACCAACGCGCCGAACACTACGAGCATGATCGCAATGTTGCCCTGCTCGCGCATCTCCTTCCACAGGATCGCCCGCGTCACGGCGTCACCTCCTCGCTGCTCTGGAGGGCGGTGTACACCTCTTCGAGCGTCAAAGGCGTCTCTTCGAATTCGCTCACGTCTTCCCGCTGCCGCAGGTAGTAGACAGCCTCCGCGACCGGGTCCTTAATCACCGCCTGCCACAGTCGGCCACTGCCGTTTCGCTCCAGCACCACGCCGAGCCGCGCCGGGTCCGGCGCCTCCCCCTCGTACCGCAACCGATATCGGACGATCCGCGCCTTGAGTTCGTCCATCGTCGCCGATAACAACAGCCGGCCCTGCGACAGGAACGCGGCGTGACTGGCGACGCGTTCAACCTCCGCGATCTGATGGCTGGAGATCAGCACCGTCCGCCCTTCGCCGGCCAGGCCGACGATGCTCTGCAGGAACTCGCGGCGGACTTTCAGGTCGAGCCCGGATGTCGGCTCATCCAGGATGAGCACTTCCGGATCGGGCGCGAGGGCCAGCGCCAAACCGACCTTGGCGTACTCACCTTTCGAGAGGTTCTTGAGCTTCGCCTTCGATTGAAGTTTGAACCGCTCCGACCACTTTTCGTACCGCGGCAGAAAACCCGCGGCGTGGAAGCCGGCGGTGAACCAGCCGATCTCGCCTACCGTCATCCAGTCGTAGAACTTCGGCCGCTCGGGCACGTAACCGACCTTGTGCCGCAGCTCGATCGCCTTCGTCCAGCAGTTGTCGCCGAGAATCGTCGCCGAGCCGGCGTCGGGCGGCAACAGGCCGGTCAGCATCCGAATCGTCGTCGATTTGCCCGCCCCGTTGTCGCCGAGCAGGGCGTACACCGCCCCGGCCGGCACTTCCAGACTGAGATTGTTGACGGCCGGCCTGCCGCCGAACGATTTGGTTAGGCCGTTGATCTGAATGACCGCACTCACGACCGTTTCTCCCGCGAACGAGTTGAGCCGTTGACGTGATTCAGTTCGTCCTCGACCAGCCGGCGGATCGTGTCGGCCGGCAAGGCGCTGGACACCGCGGCGCGGAGGGCGTCCCGGATTTGCGTGCGGACGATCTCCTGCCGCTGTTCGTGACAGACTTTCGGGGCGTCGGCGGTGACCTCCATGCCGATGCCGCGGCGGGCCGAGACGACGCCGCGCCGCTCCAATTCCTGAAACGCCTTCGCGACCGTGTTCGGATGCACAAGCAGCCGCTGAGCCAGATCGCGGACGCTCGGGATCAGCGACCCCGGCACAAGCCCGCCGGCCGCAACGCCGAAAATCACTTGCGAAACGATCTGCTCGTAGATCGGGACCGCAGATTGCGGGTGCACTTCGATCAGCATGGCCGGGCTCCCGGCAGACGTGTCACATTTCTATGTGACACACTAAGATAGTACACCTGGCCTGTCAAGACCTCGCGCGTGAAACAGCGCAATTCCGGTCTCTGCGGTCGTTGTGAGGCTGGGAGGCGAGTGATACGATGCGAACCGTCGCTCGTGCTCCGGTCGGTGCCGGGCCGCCGGCCTATCGCTCACATCGCCCGCGCGAGGTGATCTATGTGCAAGCAACTCCTGGCGGTCATGATCGGCTTCGGCGTTCCGGCCTTGGGAGCAGGCGAGGAACCGACGCCGTCGTCGAAACCGGCAACAGCGGCAACGCAGCCGCAGCAGCCGAAGCCGTTGACGATCACCGTGGTCGGCGATTCCATCATCCTCCGCTGTGAAGACCCGCAGGCGCTCGCTTATGCGCAGAAGTTGCTGGCCGAGCTCGCCGCCGAGGCCGCGACGCCGACGCTCGAGTCGGTCCACCTCAAAAACGCCCGAGCCACAGACGCGGCGCATCTGCTCGACGAGTTATTCAACGGCCGGTCACAGGTCGCGGTGGAACCGCTGCGGGTCGCCGGCGCCCCGGCGCTCGTACCCGTCGCCCGCAACGGCACGGTGCCGGCCATCGTCAACGTGATCCCGCCGGAGGTCAACCGCATCCGGGTCATCGCCGACCCCGGCCGCAACGCATTGATCGTCCGCGCCCGCCAGAGCGACCAGGCCCAGATCCGCCGTCTGATCGCGGACGCGATCGACGTCGGCAAGACGGATTCGCGCGGCGTGACCCGATCGTGGCTGCTGCCGCCGTTGCGGTATGCTCACGCCATCGAGGTCGCTCGCATTTTGCGAACGGTCTTTTTCGATTCGACCCGCGAGGGGATCAACGCGGCCGCGCGGGCCAACGGCTATTGGCCCTACACTGGTTTCGGCCCGTTCGCGGCCATTCC
>DATJGQ010001189.1:0-2822 GCA_035494815.1 Gemmataceae bacterium | reverse complement strand
GTAGCCGAAGACGACGCCGGTCGGACTGCCGATGCCGATGTTGACGACGGGGGGCAGGCTGTCGAAGTAATAGGTCGGCCACTTGGCCGAGCCCTCGCGAAAGCCGGTGTCGCCGCCGCTGACGGCGTGGAAGATGCGGATCGGGCGGTACCAGGGCATGCCCCAGTCCCACTCCATGTCGCTGTCGAAGCCGACGATCTCGCCGTCGGCGTTCAGCGCGATGTCATACGTGTTGCGCTGGCCGGAGGCGAACAGCTCGGCGTTCTTGCCGTCGGGGTCCATCCGCAGCACGAACCCGCCGGGCGGCTTCTTGCCGGCGCCGAAGCCGTTGCCGTCCTCGGCGCGCGGCAGCACGAGGTCGTCGGCGTAGTTGCGGTGCGGGCTGTTGGGCGACACGTCGGCGGGAACGTCCACGAAGTTCCCGCAGACGGTGTACAGCTTGCCGTCCTTCTGCCCGTCCGCGTAAAGGCTGTCGAACGCCCAGAGCGAGCACATGATCTCGCTCACCGGGAGCTTCAGCACGTCCTGTTTCGCGACTTTGCCGTCCTCGATGGTCACGCGCGTCAGAGGCTGGCGGGCCTGGCCGCCGAGGAGCAGGCGGCCCTTGTTGTCCTTGCCGAGCGAAATCCATGAGCCGTTGGCCTTTGGGTCAGCCTTGAGCACGTGCTCGACCTTGAAGCCGGGCAGCGTGTCGAGTTGCGCGGCCGGGTCGCTGACCGCGTCCGCCGCGCGGGCCGGGCCGGCCGAAGTAACCGCCAGAGCCGCGACGACACACATCGCGCCGCCGGTCACGAGACGGCGAAACAGTCGGTTGGTCATAATCGGTTCATCCAAAGGATTTGAGGTACTACCTGCCGGGGAAAACGGGAATAGGTTAGCAAGGATCGTGCGGGTGTCCACAAGCGTTTTGATGCCGCCTTTGGGCGCTGCCCAGAAATGTCACCCTGAGGTACTCCGAAGGGTCTCCCGTTCCAATCCGTAGGCCTGACGGATCCCGTGACCGGCTGCCCCATGGACGAGAGGTCCTTCGCTGGCGCTCAGGATGACACACATTTCATCGCTGCCGGACACTCGCGGCCACTTCCGAACATGCGGGGGTACTTCCTGCCGACTCAGGTCGCGCTCGCTAATTTCCTCCCCTTGAGCCACTCGGCGCACCGCGCCGGCCACGTCGCCACTTCGCCCCCGTTGACGCCCAAGCCGTAGCCGTGGCCGCCCTTGTCGTATAGCTCGAGCCGGCAGGGGACGCCGGCCTTATCCATCGCTTCCTTCAGGGCAACGCTGTTCCGCACCTTCACCGGGTCATCCTTCGTATGGACGATGAATGTCGGCGGCGTTTCGGGGGTGACGTTCAACTCGGCAGAGTACTCGGCCCGCAGCTTGTCGTCCGCGTTCTTGCCGAGCAGGTTGTCGCGCGAGCCGGAATGGACCCAGTCGGACTTCAGCGTCACGACCGGGTAGCACAGGATCATGAAGTCGGGCCGGCAGCCGAGGCGGTCGATCGGATCCTTCGCGTCCGGCTTGCCGGCATCGAAGTGGGTGCCCGTGGTCGAGGCGAGGTGCCCGCCGGCCGAAAAGCCCATGATGCCGACCTTCTTGGGGTCGATTCCCCATTCGGACGCTCGGCTGCGGACGGTGCGGATCGCCCGCTGGGCGTCCTGCAAGGGCCAAGGCTTCTGGCCCTGAGATTCATCGGGATGCGGCATGCGGTACTTCAGGACAATGCCCGCGACACCAAGGCCGTTGAGCCACCTGGCGACGTCATGCCCCTCCTTGTCGATCGCCACGCCGCTGTAGCCGCCGCCCGGACAGATCACGACCGCCGCGCCGCTCGCGTGCTCCTTCGGCGGGAGGAAAACGGTCAGCGTGGGGTGGCGGACGTTGCTGATGAAGCGGTCTGGCTTGTCGCCGGTGCGGCCGGTGGTCTTCTCGTCGGCGTCCGATCCGACGCCCGCCGCGCCCTCCGGCCAGAGGGGAAGCACAAGCGGCTCGGCCGCGCGAAGTAGGCCGGTCATCGTGAATAGCGCAACCCATCCGACAGTGGTGGTCAACGAAGATCTGAGCATCTGTAGCAGTTCCCCGGTTCGCCCTTGTCCGTCGCCATGCGCGGCCCCGCGGGCCGCACGGCGCGTTCTCTAAAAGTACCGCCGGCGTGGCGTTTGGTTGGAAACGCATCCGTACGTGAAGTGCATCATTCTGCTTCGCGGCGGGCCGCCTGGCGCTGGCGCCGCCGCTCGGCGGGCGACGTCGGGTTCGACGGGGCGGTCGCGGGCGCGGCCCGCTCCATCTCCGGCGTGTTCTTCGTCGGCATCGCCTTGGCCAGTTCGGCCTTCACGGACGCCAGCTCCGGCCTCGCCGCTAGGTTGGTCCACTCCAGCGCGTCCTTTCGCTCGTCGTACAGTTCCTCGCCAACGTCGTGGTAGCGGATGTATCGCCAGTCGGCGGTGCGGACGGCGTGGTTGTTGAACTGGTAGGTCGTGCGGGCCGGCTTGTCCCATGCCGCGGCGGGGTCGGCCAGCAGTGGGCGGATGCTGACGCCCTCGACGTGCTTCGGCGTCGTGAGGCCGCAGAGGTCCGTCAGGGTCGGGTAGATGCTCATGAAATCGACTGTCCGCTCGCAGACGCCGCCCGCGCGGGTCACGCCGGGGACGACCCACACCATCCGGGCGCGGGTCGCCTCTTCCCAGAGCGTGAACTTGCGCCAGTGCAACTTCTCGCCGAGGTGCCAGCCGTGGTCGCCCCAGAAGACGACGATGGTGTTGTCCCGGTACGCGCTCTTGTCCAGCGCGTCGATCAGCCGCCCGACGTTCATGTCGGCGTAG
>DATJGQ010001188.1:0-6680 GCA_035494815.1 Gemmataceae bacterium | reverse complement strand
CGAGCAGCGCCGCGGCGTCGATCGCGACGTTCGCCACGGTGTCCCCGATCTGGCGCGGCGGCAACAACGATCTTCAAAACAACGGGTTCGGCGCGCTCGCCTGGATCGGCGCCAGTTGGCAGGGCAAGATCGTCAGCGTTCGCGCCACCGCGTGCGTCAGTTGCCACGGCGTGAAAGAGCCGGGCCAGATCAGCCGCATCGAACCGGCGGAAGTCGCGGTTCACGTCGATCTGTCGACTTACTTCGATAAGCAGTGTAAAGGCATGAAGGGCAGCCTCGACGCGGGACGCTTCATCGTCCCGTTCGGCGCCTTCTCCGCGCTGTCCGACCCCAGCCTCTACCGTACGGTGTCGACGCCGTTGATCTTCAACATGGGTCAACGGCTCTTCGACAAGGACATCGGCTTCCCGGTGCTGCCGATGCCGTATGCCGACGAAGGGGTCAACCTGAGCATCGCGACGCCGTGCCTGTTCGATTGCGGAACGGGCCCGGTGACGATGACCGCCGACGGCTACCTGATCAACGGCCTGGAAGGTAACGTCAACGGCATCGACTTCTACCAGTCCCGTGACCTCTACGACAACAACAACCGCGTCGCCGGCGGCACCCGCGTGACGATCGGCGACCCGTACGTCCGCGCCGGGGCGTCGTTCATGAGCGGACGGTACGACGTCCCGACCCCGGGGCTCGCCGAGGGCCTCTACTACACGATCTACGGCTTCGACATTCAGGCGAAGTACAAGCGGCTGTTCCGTGCCATCTTCGAGTACGCCCGCCGCGACAACGACCGCTTCGGCATCCTGCCCGCGGGTCCCTCAATCTTTAACGAAGGCGTCTACGGCTACTACGCCGAGGCGGAAGTCCGTCCCTGCGGCGAAAAGTCGCCGGTCAGCCTGCTGACCCGATACGATTGGCAAGCCCACAACAGTATCCTGCCGCCATCCGGAAGTTCGCTCGTCGAGGGGCACTATCACGTCGAGCGGCTGACGTTCGGCGTCAACGTCGAGTTATGGCATCAGAGCCTGTTGATGTTCAACTACGAGCGGTGGCTCACGCCTGAGCCGTTCCACCGGACGTCGGACATCTTCGGCATCCGCTACACGATTACGTTTTGAGAGGCTGATCGGCCGAACCGCGACCTGGGAGCAGCCGGATTCACGAGGGCTGACCGATGGGTAAAGGACGGCTCTGGGCTTTGGCGATCTGGTCCGTCGGCGCCTGGCAACTGTTCGCCCAGGCGCCGGCGAACGACGCGCCGGGTCGCGGCTCGGACACAAAAGCCGGCGCCACTGACGCGGCCAAGACCGCAGACTCCCCGAAGGCCGCCGACGCCACCAAGACCGGCGACGCTTCAAAGACCGCTGAGTCGTCCAAGACGCCCGAATGTTACGGCCCGACCCGGTGCTGGGTGCGGCCCGAGTACATCATGTGGTGGGTCAAGAACTCACCCGTGCCGGTGCCGCTCGTGACCACGGGCGACCCGAACGTCGGCTTCGATCCGAACGCGGTCAATACGGTCAACATCGCCGGCGCGATCGACCAGCCGGGGACGCGTGAGCTCATGGGCAACGAGCGGGTCCGACTGCCCGCGCTTTCCGGCATGCGCCTGACCGTCGGAGGCTGGCTCGACGACGACGCGTTCTACGGCGTGGAGGCGAGCGGTTTCGCCCTCGGCCGGGTGCAGACGCGGTTCGCGCTCGCTTCCGATCCGGCGGGCAATCCGCCGCTCTACTTCCCGATTTTCAGCGAGATCGCCGGCGCCGAGCGCGCGATCCCGATCGCCGACCCGCTCCGGGGGTTCGCCGGCGACGTGGCCGTTACCAATAGTCTGCGACTGTGGGGCGCCGAGTGGAACGGCCTGCTCGCACTGTTCCGCTACCCGAACTGGGAACTCACATTGCTCACCGGCGGCCGCTACGCCGACCTGAAAGAACGACTGCTGATCCAGAACTCCACGACCGACCTGATCTTCAACAACACCGAAATCCTCGACGACTCGTTCGTGACGCGAAACCAGTTCATCGGCAGTCAATTCGGCACCCGGCTGTTCGCGGCGTACGACCATTGGACTCTGGACGTGGTCACGAAGATTGCACTGGGCGTGACGCACAACGTCCTCGACATCGCGGGCGATATCACGCAGACGGGCCCGAATCCGCTCGTTCCGCCGGGGCTCGGCACCTTCACCGGCGGGCTCTTCGCGCAGCAGACGAACATCGGCCATCGCACGTCGAACAAGTTCTCGATCCTGCCCTCGTTGGAGGTGAAGCTAGGCTACGCGTTCAACCCGCGGACTCGGTTCCTCGTGGGCTATGACCTCTGGGCGTGGGACCAGGTGGTCCGCCCGGGCGACCAGATCAACCGCAATGTGAATCTCACCCAGAACGCGGTCCTGGACCCGAACGGCGTCGGCCAACTCGTGGGCCCGGCGCAACCGGCCGCCCTGTTCAAACGGAGCGAGTTCTGGGCCCAAGGCCTGAGCTTGGGAGTGGAAGTGCGATATTGACGCAATCGTAAGTTCATCACCTGTGGAGTGGCACCATGTTGAGCGGCTGGAATCTTCGACAGGACACGCGCCGACCTCGCGCTCGGCGTTTCGGTTTTCGCCCGCGGTTGGAAACGCTGGAAGACCGCACAACCCCGGCGTCGATCAGTCTGACGACCGTCGCGGACGACACGCTCTACCAGGTCGCGTCCGCAACGGCGCAGCAACTCAGCAACGGCATCGGCCAGCACTTCTACGTCGGTCAGACGGCCCAGGGGTTGAACGCCACCCGTCGCGGCGCGCTGCGGTTCGATCTGTCGGCGATCCCCGCCGGCTCGACGATCACCGGCGCGAGCTTGTCGCTGACGATGACGAAGTCCCGCGCCGGTGCGACGAACGTCGACCTGCACCGCGCACTGGCCGCTTGGGGCGAAGCCAATTCCGACGCGAGCCGGGGCGGTATCGGGGCGGGGGAAGGTGACGGCGTCGCGGCCCGGACCGGCGACGCAACCTGGTTCTTCAGCTTTTTCAATACGACGAGATGGACGGCACCCGGCGGCGATTTCGTCGCATCCCCGAGTGCCACGACGTCGGTCGGCAATGTCGGCACCTACGTGTGGTCGGGACCGGGCCTGACCGCGGACGTGCAGGCGTGGCTGAACAACCCCACGGCGAATTTCGGCTGGATCGTCACCGGAAACGAAGCCGCCGGCGGCTCGGCCAAGCAGTTCGATACGCATGAGAACACGATCCCCGCGAATCGGCCGTCCTTGACGGTCGTCTACACGCCGCCGGCGGTCTCCCCCGATCTGACGATCGCCAAGACGCACACGGGCACCTTCCGCCAGGGCGACGCGGCCGACACTTTCACGATCACAGTCAGCAACGCCGGCGTCGGGCCGACGACCGGCCCCGTGACGGTGACCGACACACTGCCGCCCGGGCTGGTGCCGACGGCGGCGAACAGCGGCACGATCAACGGCTGGTCCGTCTCCTTCTCCGGCCAGACAGTGACTGCGACGCGGTCGGACGCCCTCGCCGCTGGCGCGGCCTACCCGGCATTCACATTGACCGTCAGCGTCGCCGCCAACGCCCCGGCGACCGTCACGAACACGGCGTCCGTCTCTGGTGGCGGCGATACAAATGCCGGCAATAACTCCGCCACCGACGTCACGCCGATCGCCCCGGCAGCGGCCGACCTGACGATCGGCAAAACGCATTCGGGCACCTTCCGCCAGGGCGATGCGGCCGATACGTACACGATCACCGTCAGCAACATCGGTCCGGGCCCGAGCGTCGGCACGGTGACGGTAACGGACACGCTCCCCGCGGGACTGGCTCCGACGGCGGCGAACACCGGCACGATCAACGGCTGGTCCGTCTCGTTCAGCGGCCAAACCATCCTCGCGACGCGGTCGGACGTTCTCGCCGCCGGGGCGAGCTACCCGGACGTCACTGTGACGGTGAGCGTCGCCGTCAACGCGCCGGCGAGCGTCACGAACTCGGCGACGGTCGCCGGCGGCGGCGAGGTCAACACCGCGAATGACTCCGCCAGCGACGTGACGCCGATCACGCAGGTCGCCGACCTGACGATCAGCAAGACGCATCAGGGCACTTTCAACCCCGGCGACGCCGCGGCCACGTACTCGATCATCGTCAGCAACGTCGGCGGCGCCGCGACCGCTGGCCCCGTCACGGTGACCGATACACTCCCGGCCGCCTTGTCGCCGACGGCGGCGAACAACGGCACGATGAATGGCTGGTCGGTCTTTTTCAGCGGCCAGACAGTAACTGCGACGCGATCGGACGCGCTGGCGGCGGGGGCGAGCTATCCCGCATTCATTCTCACCGTCAGTGTGTCGTCGACCGCCCCGCCGACTGTCACGAACACGGCGACGGTCGCCGGCGGCGGCGAGGTCAACACCGCCAACAACTCGTCGACCGACGTGACGGCCACGACGCCGGTCGCCGACCTCACGATCGCCAAATCCGCCGTCGGCGTCTTCCGCCAGGGCGACGCCGCCGACACGTACACGATCACCGTGAGTAACGTCGGCGCCGCCCCGACCATCGGCCCGGTGACGGTGACCGACACGCTCCCCGCGGGGTTGGCGCCGACCGCGGCGAACACCGGCACGGTCAACGGCTGGACGGTCGCCTTCTCCGGCCAAACGGTAACGGCCACTCGGTCGGACGCCCTGGCCGCCGGCGCGAGTTACCCGGCGTTCGTCGTGACCGTGAGCGTCGCCGCCAACTCGCCGGCGAGCGTGGCAAATACCGCCACCGTCGCGGGCGGCGGTGAGGTGAATACCGCCAACAACTCGGCGACCGACACCACCGCCATCACTCCAGTCGCCGACCTGACCATCAGCAAATCACGCGTCGGCGACTTCCACGCCGGTGACCGCGCCGCGACGTACACGATCGTCGTCAGCAACGTCGGCGGGGCGGCGACGACCGGCGCGGTCACCGTGACGGACACGCTGCCGGCCGGTCTGACGCCCACCTCGGCCGTCACGGGCATTATTAACGGCTGGACCGTCTCCTTCGTCGGCCAAACGGTCACCGCGACGCGATCCGACCCGCTCGCCGCCGGTGCCGGCTACCCCGCCCTCACCCTGACGGTTAGCATCGCGAGCACCGCCCCGGCGACAATTACGAACACGGCGACGGTCGCCGGCGGCGGGGAGGTCAACTCCGCCAACAACTCCGCCACCGACGTCTCGCCGATCATCCAGGTCGCCGACTTGGCGATCGCCATGAGCGCCACCGGCAACTTCAGCCCCGGCGGCACCGCGACTTACCTGATCACGGTCGCGAACGTCGGTCGGGCGGCCACGACCGGGACAGTGACTGTCGTAGACGTACTGCCGGCGGGCCTGTCGTACGCGGGTCCGGCCGCCGTCAACGGCTGGAACATCGCCGTCAGCGGCCAGACCGTCACCGCCACGCGCTCGGACGTGCTTGCCCCGGGCGCCGTTTATCCGGTCCTCGCGCTCAGTGTGAAGGTGGCGACCAACGCACCGCTGACTTTCAACAACACCGCGACCGTCTCCGGCGGCGGAGAGGTCGAGCTGACGAACGACGTCATCACGCTCATCACGCAAGGACAGGACCCGCGACGCCGTGGGGCGTAAATGAGTCCTTCGTGAATAGTAGGGACTGTGGAGGGATGAAGGATGAAGGATGAGGGATGAAGGATGAAGGATGAAAAAACTCCTTCATCCTTCATCCCGCACGGTCGCGGCTCTGATCCACCACTCATTTCATCCGGCCCAGCGCCGCCCGCGCCTCGCGCGTAACCAGCGCATCGGCCGCGCCTTGTGCGAGTTTTTCGAGCACGGCCTTCGCATCCGGCGTGCCGGCCCGTTCCAGCGCCTCGACCGCCCTTGCTTGCCGCAGCATCTCGGGCGTCCATTCCGTCTGGTCGAGTCGCCGCAGCAGGTCGTCGATCCGCTGCCGAGCCTCGGCGGGAGCGGTCGGGCGGTGCTGCTCAAGGGCCGACCGTACGACCGTCCCGAGTGCGGCGAGCGACTCGGAGGCCTTCTGCCGCCGCGCGTACTGGTTGTGGTCGAGGTCGGCGAGGAGTTCGGCGACGCGGGCCGAATCCGGCGCCGGCACGGGTGTCAGCAGTTCCTGCAGCCGCGGCACGCTCACGACGGGCGACGCGGCGAGCATCCGCACGGCCTTGAACGCCACCTTGGCGTCGGGCGCGGCGAGGTCGTCCCAGCACTTCTTGATCTGCTCGGCTGTCAGTTCCGGCGCGGCCGTTGCCATCGGGGCGGCCGGTCGGCCCAGCTTCGTCGCGTCCCAGAGAATGATCGAAGCGTCAGTCCCACCGGAGGCGAGCAGCGCGCCGTCGGACGAATAGGCCAGTGCCGGCACGTTCCCTACATGGCCCGCGAGGTTGTGAATGGGCGCGCCAGTTTCCACATCCCAGATGCGGACGAGTCCGTCCGTCCCGCCGGTGGCCAGCGTCCGGCCGTCCGGGGCGAACGCGACGGACTGGGTCGCGCCGGCATGCCCTTCCAGTTCGCCGGCCGCTTGCCCGGTGGCGGCATCGAACAGATGAACGGGGCCCTGTCCGGCGAGGGCGAGCTTTCGCCCGTCGGGCGAAAGGGCCACCGGACCGGCTGGATTGATCGCACCCGCGCGGGGCGGAGCTTGCCAGAGCAGCCGGCCGGACGGCCATTCC
>DATJGQ010001187.1:0-3897 GCA_035494815.1 Gemmataceae bacterium | reverse complement strand
AATGCGTTCGACACGGCGCCGGACGAGCAATCCGCCGCACCCTGGACTCTATGCAACGCTCGAGGAAAACGCAAACCAAAAAAGGGGTCGCTTCGCTTGCCAAGCACGACGGGCGAAGCCGGCGATCAGCCTTTCGGCGGGGGCGGCGGGTCGCCGTTGATGTTGACGATGAACCCGTTCCCGCCCTCCGGCGAATCGTGCGGCTTATCCGTGGGCGGCAACGGCGGCGCGGTTCGGGGATGGCCGTTGGCGGCCCCGTGGCCGTTCGCGCTCGCCTCCTCGTCGTCCACCGAGTCGGCGTACGCCGGCTGGTAACCGTAACCGTACTGGTAGCTGTAGCGGTAGTTGTGCCGGTAGCCGTAACCGTAACGGTACTTGTAGCGGTAGCCGTACCCGTACTTGTTGTACCCATAGCCGTAGGGCGAACCGCTGTCACTATCGTTGACCATGACGCCGAGGATGTTGGCGCCCAACCCGCCGAGCACTTCGGCGGCACGTTCGGCCGTCGGCCGGTTGTTCTTGTTCAGCCGGATCACCAGGATCACGCCGTCCACCCGTGGGGCGACGACGCACGGGTCGCTGACGAGCAGCACCGGCGGCGTATCGATCAGCACGAAGTCGAACCGCGTGCGGATCTCGCCGAGCAGTTCCTGGAACCGCGGCGAGGTGAGCAGTTCGGCGGGGTTGGCCGGCCGCGGGCCGCAGGGCAACAGCGACAGGTTCGGGACGACGGTCGGCCGGGTCGCCTCGTCGAGTGTCGCGTCGCCGGCCATGACCGACGCCATCCCGCACTCGCGGTTGATGCTCGGGAACAGCTTGTGAACCCGCGGCCGTCGGAAGTCGGCGTCGATCAGCACGGTTTTGCGGCCGGTCTGGGCGATCGAGATCGCGAGGTTGGCGATCAGCGTGGACTTGCCGTCGCCCATGCCCGGGCTGGTGACCTGGACGACCTGGTGCCCGCGGCCCTGCGTGCTGAAGTAGAGCGAGGTGCGGACGCCGCGGAACGCTTCGGCCTCCGGACTCTTGGGCGCGTGGAAGGCGACCAGTGCGGGCGCGACGTGCTCGTGCATGGCCGGGTCGGCCGTCGTGCTTTCCGGGATGTAGGGGATGTGGCCGATCACCGTCAGCCCGAGCCGCTGCTGAATCTCCTGCGGGCTGCGGAAGCTCTTGTCCGTGAAGTCCGCAAGATAAGCGAGACCGAACCCGAGCGCGACCCCGGCCACCGCCGAGAGGACGGCGTACATCACCAGCGACGGCGCCACCTTGATCCCGGCGACCGGCGGCGTGACGACCTGGGCCTTGAACCCGTCGTCGTTCTTGGTCAGGTCGACCTGTCGCAATTTCTCACGGTAGAGCTCAAAGGTCTTTTCCGCCTCAAGGACCTTTTGTTTGAGGGCGTCCTCTTTGTTGAGGAATTCGGCCAAACCGTGGGCGGATTTCTTCTCGACCGCGAGGCTCGCGTCCTGCTCCTCCAACGCATACCGGCAGGCTTCCAATTCGACCTTCATCATCTCCACCTGCGAGTCGATCGGGTCGATCTGCTTCTCGCCGTCCACGGCGCGGCCGTATTGCTTGAGATAATTCCCGATCGTCTCCACCCGCTTTTCGAGGATCCGCACTTCGGGGTGATTGGCACCGCGGTTGATCCGTTCGGAGTCTCGCTTGGCCAGGAGGTCGAGATAGAGACTGTCGAGGTTCAGGAACGCCAGCTCGACGTTGTTCGCTCGGTTCGCGTCCATGTTCCGCAGCGCCCCCATGATCGCGGCGGAAGTGGACTTCTCCTTGTGCGTCGCGACCAGTTTTAGCCGGGACTCGAGGTCGCGCTGACGGACCTTGATTTCCTCCCACCGCTTCTCGAGCCGGCCGAGCGCTTCGACCTTGAGCTGCAGGGCGTCCTTGGTCCGGAGGAATAACGAGTTCTCGACATTCTCGTCGATGAGCTTCTGCCACTCCCCCCGCCGGTGGGCCAGTTCCTTCTCCATGATGTTCTGGAACTTGCGGATCAGTTCCAGGGTGTCGTCATTCATGCCCTTGTACGTGTCGGCGAGAAAGGCGCTGTAGCCGTCGATGACCGACTCGACCAGCCGTCGGCAATCGGTCGGCGACGGACTGCGGACGGAAATGCGGAGGATGTTGGTCGGCCCCTGGACCGAATCCTTCTCCTTTTCGCGGGCGACCGTCAGACCCGGTCGCAGGACCGTCTGCACGTCCATGTCCTGGGGCGGGACGTTGAGCGTCGACGGGTCGACCCGCGTGGCCGCACGCTTGAGCACTTCGGCACTTTGAATCAGGATGACGTGCGTCGGCAGATAGTCTTCATAAGCATACGTTCCGCCCATGACCCGCTGGTTTTCCGGCGTGGCGACGACGTACTCCGGCCGTTTGCGGACCACCAGCACTTGCGCGTGCGACTGATAGACCGGCGGCGTCTGGAAGTACGCGAGGCCGCCGAGCGCCAGTGCGATCGCCATGCCCAGCGCGACCAGCGATTTGTGCTGGACGGCGATCCCCCAGACGTTCAATAGCGACCGCATCGGCGACGGGGTCGCGGTGTCTGGGGTCGGGTCCGCCGCGAGGATAGCGGTAGCGGTCATGGGAGGCGACCTCGGTCGGAATGCGGGCGGGGACGGGTCACCCGGTAGGCGGGGCGAGTCCAATCCGTCGAGGAAAAGACGGCTGCAGCAAAACTATCAAATCGACCCGCGGCGTTCAAGGAACTAACGGCCGCGATTCGTCTTACGTCACGCCCGCACGATCCGCTCGCGATGTTCGCTCACGCCGCGAGTGGCGTTGCGAGTATCCACAATGAGCGGGGCGTGTCGAACAACGTGGCCGTAATCCACGGCCGTGTGGTCGGTGATGATCAGGACGGCGTCAAGCCCGCCCAGAAAATCGGGGGTCAGCGGCATGCTTTTGAGCCCCAGGTTGTGCCGCCGCATGACGGGCAGGGCGGGGACATGCGGGTCGTGGTAGGACACCACGGCCCCGCGGCGGAGCAGCAGTTCCATGATCTCCATGGACGGGGATTCGCGCACGTCGTCGACGTCCTTCTTGTACGCCGCCCCCAAAACGCAGATACGGCTGCCCTTGATCGGCCGGCCGACGTCGTTGAGCGCGTCGCCCAGCCGGCTGACCACGTACTGCGGCATCGCCGTGTTCACCTCGCCGGCCAGCTCGATGAACCGCGTGTTCACGCCGACGCGTCGCGCCGCCCAGGTGAGATAGAACGGGTCGATCGGGATACAGTGCCCGCCGAGGCCCGGACCGGGATAGAACGCCTGAAATCCGAACGGCTTGGTCTTCGCCGCCGCGATCACGTCCCAGACGTCGATCCCCATCGCGTCGAAGACCAGCTTCAGTTCGTTCACCAGGGCGATGTTCACCGCCCGATAGGTGTTCTCCAGGATCTTGCACGCCTCCGCGACCTGCGCGTCGGCGACCGGGATGACCTCGGTCACGACCGGCCGGTACAAGTCGGCGGCCAGCCTCCCGCTGACCGGATCGAGCCCGCCGACCACCTTCGGGATCGACCGCGTCGAGAATTTGGCGTTGCCGGGGTCCTCGCGCTCGGGGCTGAAGGCGAGGAAGAAGTCGCGGCCGGCCTTGAGACCCCCGGACTCCAGGATCGGCCGCAACAGGTCCCGCGTGGTCCCGGGGTAGGTCGTGCTTTCGAGCACGACCAGTTGTCCCTTGCGAAGGTGTTTGGCGATGGTGCGCCCGGTCGCCTCGATGAACGACAGGTCCGGCTCGCGGGCGTCGGTGAGCGGGGTCGGCACGCAGATGACGATCGCGTCGGCTTCTTTGAAACACGCCGGGTCGAACGTGGCGCTGAACCGGCCGTTGTCGCGCAGGTCGCCGATGCGCTGCGACGAGATGTGCTTGATGTAGCTTTCGCCG
>DATJGQ010001186.1:0-5467 GCA_035494815.1 Gemmataceae bacterium | reverse complement strand
GGGCGGGGGAGGGGTTTTGAGAACAGAACATCGCCCAAAAGCTGCTACCAGCCTCGGTCAACGAAGGTTATCATCAGTGCCGGCCATCCTATTAAATCCGGGGTTTTACCATGAACACGTTTCGCGCGGCCCGTCGGTTCGCGATCGCCTGGTCGGCAGTCGTGATCGCTTCCGTGTCTACGTTCGCGGCGGAGCCACTTAACGGGCCGAAGACCGCGCTCGACGAGTACGTCGCCAAGCCGGACCCGACGTACGAGTGGAAGGTAGTGAAGACGATTCCCGGCGACGGCGTCACCACCTTCGTCGTGGACTTGAAGTCGCAATCGTGGCGCGCGGTGCCCGACGTGGATCGGGCCATCTGGCAGCACTGGCTAGTCGTCGTGAAGCCGAACGCGGTCAAGCACCCGACGGCGTTTCTCAACATCGGCGGCGGGCGGAACGGCAGCCCGCCTCCCGACGGTGCAAGCCCGTTCAGCGTCACCATGGCCAAAACGACCAACACGGTCGTCGCGGAACTCAAGATGGTCCCGAACCAGCCGCTCATCCTCAACGGCGACGGCAAACCGCGGGTCGAGGACGACCTGCTCGCCGAAGGCTGGGTCAAGTCGATGGACACCGGCGACCCGAACTGGATCGTGCGATTGCCCATGGTGAAGAGCGCCGTGCGGGCGATGGACACCGTGACCGCGCTCTTGGCGAGCGAACCGGGCGGGAAAGTGGACGTCAGTACTTTCGTCGTCGCCGGCGGGTCCAAGCGCGGCTGGACGACCTGGCTGACCGGGGCCGTGGACAAGCGAGTGATCGCCATCGTCCCGATCGTCATCGATATCGTGAATGTCACCCCGTGCTCGATCAATCACTTCTGTTCCTACGGGTTTTGGGCCCCCGCGATCGGCGACTACACGCGTCACAATGTCCAGGAACGCCGCGGGACGCCGCAACACGCCGCCCTGATGCGGATTGAGGACCCGTACTACTACCGTGACCGGCTGATCATGCCGAAGTACGTGGTGAACGCGGGCGGTGACCAGTATTTTCCGCCGGACTCGTCGAAGTTCTACTTCGGCGACCTGGTCGGGGCGAAGTTCCTCCGCTACGTGCCCAACGCCGACCACTCGCTGCGCGGCTCGGACGCGCAGGACAGCATCCTCGCCTTCTACCACGCGGTCTTGAACCGGACACCGATCCCGCGGTTCACATGGCAGATGGGCACGGACGGGTCGATCCGGGTCGTCACCGAAGATAAGCCGCGCGAAGTCAACCTCTGGCAAGCAACGAACCCGAAGGCTCGCGACTTCCGGCTCGAGGCGATCGGCCCGGCCTACAAGAAGTCGCGGCTGGAGCCGGTCGAGAATCGCGTCTACGTCGCCAAAGTGGCCAAGCCGGAAACGGGCTGGACGGCGTTCTTCGCCGAGCTGGTATTCGACAGCGGCGCGAGCGTACCGTTCAAGTTCACGACTCAGGTGAGCATCGTGCCCGACGTCCTGCCTCACAAGATCGAGGAGGCGTCGAAGCAGTCGAAATAGTCGTCGGGCCGATCCGCCGCGATCGGGTTCTGGTTGAGAGCGCGTTTCACTTCTCTAAGCGAGTCAGGCCATTCTTTCCCTCTTCCCCGCAAAGCCGGGGGAGAGGGAAAGAAGTGGACCGCCGTCCGCGAAGCACGTTAGCCAGCGACATCCGCCAGCGTTCTCCTGACCGCTCCTGCGACGTCGGCGGACGCACCGGCCTCGCGAAGATCGTCGGTCAAGTTTTCGAGATCCACCTTCCCCTCGGCGACGCCGATCGTCGACGCGATCAGCTCGCAGATCGCCGCCGGCTCGTCGAGGCGGAGCGCGTTCTGGCCCAGAAGCTCGGCCCAGCGGCTGTGTACCCGCGGGTTATTCCAATTGCTGGTCATCTGCGGCAGCACGTGGTAGACGTCGAAGGTCCGGTGCAGATCCGCGACGACCTGCTCGACCGGGATGCTGTTTTGCAAGCGGTCGCCGATTACCGTCGAGACTTCCGTCCGCTTGACCTTCGGGTACGGGATCTCGTCGCCGATGACGAACAGGTAGCCGCGACGGCCGCGCTTCTCGAAGCAGTCGATCGCCGTGTGCCGGGCCATGAAGTACAGGGCCAGCTCGTAGGACTCGGTGATGTGTCCGCCGCCCCCGCCTTCAAGGTACAGCCGGCCGAGGTCCTCCTCGATCTCGATGCCCGACTCGAACTGGCCGACCTGCAACGGGGCGACGTCGCAGGTGGCGTCGCCGATCGCGCCGGTCAGGATTTGCGGGTGGTCGAGGTAGCCCTTGCGGATGAGCAGGCCCATCAGTTGTGGCAGGTGGGCCTGCAGCACTCGCGGGACGGACTGCATGCTGCCGGTCACGTCGAAGAGTACCGCGACGGCGTGGCTCAACGGGTGAGCGGCGCTGTCGCGGGACTCGCGGACTTTGACGCCGCGGGGGTTCATCTTCGGATGGACGGCTTGTTCGGCCGCGCCGGTGCGGACGGCGTAGTCGTACTCGAACGCGTCCTTGCCGGTGCGGCAGCGGAGTCGTGCCCGGTCGTGGTAGTGGTCGTCCGACCAACGTGTGGTGCCCATCGTTGCCTCCTCAGCTCAGGGAAAGTGGGTGGAATTTCGGGGGTCCGTAAAGCGCTCGGAGCAACCTGTCGAAGTCGTCGAGCAGCGCCCAGCCGTCGCTGGGGCGCATGGATGGGCTTTCGAGCAGGCAGGTCTTGAAGAAGCGTCGCATCGACGGCGGCACGGCGTCGGGCATGCGGTCCGTCAGCGGATCGCCGCCGGCCAGGTACACGAGACACCGCGCCGCCAGGAAGAGGTCGGTCGCGGGGCCGACCGGCCGATGCCGTCGCACTTCGGCCGGATACCAGTCGCGGTAGCGGGCAGGGACCGTTCCCAGTCGCCGACCCGTCGCGACGCTGTGCCCCCAGCCGACCAGCCGCAAGCCGTGGTTTGCGGCATCGATCAGGACGTGACACGGCAGAACAGCCCCGTGAACGATTCGCCGCCGACGGCAGAAGCCCAATACGGTCAGCAGCCGGTTGAAGATCCAGGCGAGGTGCCGGCCGTCAAGCGCCGGATGCTGCTCGTGCACCTCTTCGAGCGTGTGGAATCCAGAGCCCCACTGGAAGACGTTGATCCGCTGCGGTCGGCGGCCCCCGGCCGGGAAAGAGTCCACGAGTACGGGCAGGTATTTCCGGTATGTGCTGTCACCCGTGGCCCGCAACAGCGTGGTCAGAGCTTTGCGCTCGGTGTCCAGATGGGCGTTTCCTTCCGGCCCGCGCGCGATTTTCAAAAGGTAACGCGACTCTCCGCTGACGTCGGCTTCGTCCGCCGCGAGATGGAGATCGGCCACGTCGCCGGCTGTGAAAAGGCGTAGTGGCTTATAGCGGCGGCGGGCGTCGCCGAGGCGGACGGGCAGGTCGTCGTGTTCCTCCGCCGTCGGCCAGTAGCCGTCGCCGAGCCAGGACAGTACGGACGCGAAAACGTTCACGGTCGCCTCAAATCTCGAAGTTGAAGCCGCGCTTTTGCAGGTCGCGATACTTCTTGCGATCGAACCGGTACAGCCGGGCGGCCCGGTGGGCGACGTCCTTCTCGACCTCGTCCATCGGCACGAGGAAGTCCATGCCGAGAATCTTCTTGCGGAAGTTGCGCTTATCGAGCGGCGTTTCCAGCACGGTCTCGTAGAGCCGCTGCAGCTGCGAGAGCGTGAACTGCGGCGGGAGCAGCTCGAAGCCGATTGGCTGGTAGCGGACCTTGCCTTTGAGACGCTCCAGTGCGACGCCGAGGATGCGGTCGTGGTCGAACGCCAGGCCGCGGGCCTCCGAGACGGCGAACCAGGCGGCGTCGCGGGCGTCGGTGGCGGCCTTGACGCGGTGATCGCTGAGCTTGACGAGCGCGTAATAGGCGACCGTCACCACCCGCTCCCGCGGGTCGCGGTCCACGTCGCCGAAGGTGTAAAGCTGTTCCAGAAAGACCTGGGAAATGCCGGTCTCCTCCTGTAATTCCCGGCGAACCGCGTCTTCGAGCGATTCCTCGACGCGGACGAAGCCGCCGGGCAGCGCCCATTTGCCACGAAAGGGTTCGAGGTCCCGGCGGATGAGCAGGACCTTGAGGTCCTCATCGTCCAGACCGAAGACGACCGCGTCCACGGTCAGGGCGGGTCGGCGGAATTCGTACGTGGCGGCCATCGCTCGCCTCTTAGTGTTTCGTCTACACTATCATTAGTGTCATTAAGACACTAAGTCAAGAGGATTAGTCGTCCTGCACTGAAAACGGCGGCGAGCGGCGGGGCGCGTTACAATCGGGCGAACATTCCTGGGGGATTTCGATGCGTTACGACTGGACTGCCATTCCGGCGGATGACGTCCCGGTCGCCGCGGACCCGGCCTACCAGCACCTCGTGGACACGTACGTCAGCGAGACCAACAAAACGGCGTCGATGTGGCGGGCGATCCCGGATCGGTTGCTGGACTTCCGGCCGCACGAGAAGTGCAACCCGATCCGTACGATTCTCGTTCACCAATTGCTGTCGGAGCGTCGGTTCTTCGCCCAGTTCGTCGGCACGAAGGAACCAGCGGTTGAGATGCTGTTGCCGCCCGGGGAGACGCCGTCGCTGCCGGCATACATCGAGAAGTACGTTTGGCTCGCGAAGTCGAGGCTGCCGCAGTTGGCGGCCGCGACAGCGGAGTGGTGGCTCAGCGAGATGCCGTTCTTCGGCGGGCTGAGAAGACAGCGGATCTGGACGTTCTGGCGGCGGGTGCTGCACACCTGTCATCACCGGACGCAGGTGCAGGCGTGGCTGCGGCTCGGCGGGGCGGAGTTCGTGCCGGCGATCTACGGGCCGTCGACCGACGTGAAATGGGACGAGGCCGATCCGACCTACTCGCTGGCCGCGGCGGACCGCGGGGCGGTGAAGCCGAGCCGGCCGTAGTCTTCTGTAGCTGGCCTCTGCGAAGCCGGCCGGCCTCACAGAGGCCAGCTGCAGAAGAAGAAACCTCAGCGGTTCGGGAGGGGCGGCGCCGCCACGCCACCCGCGGCGTTGGCCGAGGTGAGCGCCTGCAGCAGAGCCGCGGACAGCTTGTCCTGCGGCTGCAATTGCAAGACCGCGCGAAGTTGCGCGACGGCCAGGTCTTTGTGTCCCAAGACCAGGTAGTGGTACGCCAGCACGAAGCGGCCGGCGGGTTCTTCCGGCCGTCGGCCCACGAACTCCTCCAGTGCGCGGAGTTGACGGGTGTACGTCTCCGCGTCGCGGTAGAACGAGGCCATCGTCGGCCAATCCCACCCCGGGCCGGCGGCCAACACGGCGTAAAGCGTGGCGGCCGCGTCGCGGTACTTTTGTTGGGCAAACAGCGTCAGCGCCCGGAACTCGTGCAAGGCCGGGTCGCTGGGCAGTAGCGCGATCGCCCGTTCGACGAGAGTCTGGGCCTGGACGTAGTCGTCCTCACGGAAGACGGCGCGGGCCTGATC
>DATJGQ010001185.1:0-15488 GCA_035494815.1 Gemmataceae bacterium | reverse complement strand
CAACTCCAGGTTGGCCCGGGCGGTGAGTTTCGCGTCGCGAGTCTCGGCGAGGAACGCCTCGAAGTCGCGGCGGGCGGCCGCGAACAACGCCGCCCGCTTCTTGTCGTCGCCCTCCTGGTTCGCCTGTTCGAGTCGGGCGCGGGCGAGTTCGAGCGGCAGAATCGCGCGGAGGTTCGCCGGCGGGTTCGCGCTCAGCCGTTGGAGATAATCGGCGGCCAGGTCGGCCATCCCACGAGCCTGCAGGCCGCGGACGAAGTCGAGGTGGGGCTCTTCGGCGCGCGCGAACGCCACAAGAATAACGAATGACGAAATCCCAATGACGAACGCATGACGAATGACGAATGACGAATGTCGTCGCCACAGCCTGAACCTGCCGACGAGCGCGGGTCGAGTTCGGACCACTGACCGACCCTGCCTGCTCATCCCCGTCGCAACCAATTCGTCATTCGTCATTCGACATTCCTTCGTCATTCGACACTCGTCATTACGACTTTGAGGGTTACCCGAATTGTGCGGTGCGGTGCGGCTCGCCGTCAAGGGCGGCTGCGGCTGGTACAATCCTCACGGCTTTTGCGGACGGACCGTACGCACCGCGGGACGGCGACGTCCGATCGCTTTGGGACAAGGATTCCGCGGGCTCGGCCGATGCAATCGGCAACGAACGGGCTGAGTCGCCACGGAAGGGGACTGGACCCATGACACGGACGTTGTCGGCCGCCATCGGTGTTGTCTGTTTCACCGCCGCTTCGGCTTCCGGCCCGGGGATGTTGCCGGCTTCGATCGATCCCGGCCCTGCGACGGCGTGTCCGCCGCAGGTCACCATGGCGCCCCCGGCGGACACCCGCCCGCGGTTCTGGGGCAGCGAAGAGTTTCTGCTCTGGTGGATCAAGGACGCGCCGCTCTCGACACCGCTCGTCACCACCGGCCCGGTCGTCGGCAATCTGCAACCGGTGCTGGGTCAGCCGGGGACGGCCGTCCTGATCGGCGGTTCAGACATTGACGGCGGCACTCGTTCCGGTGCCCGCTTCACCATCGGCGGCTGGCTGAATCGCGAACGCTCGCTCGGGCTGGAAGGGACCTATTTCTTCCTTTGGAATCGCACACTCGACCAAACGGTGTCCGCGAGCGGCGCCGCCGACGCGGCCTTTCTGGCTTTGCCATTCATCGATGCGACCGTTCCGTCGGAGAGTTCGACGCGTATCGCCCTGCCCGGCGGGTTCGCCGGCACGGCCTCACTCATCACGAATAGCCGGCTACAGGGCTGGGAACTGACGGGCGTCGCCGACGTCTCGCGCACGCCGTGCCGCCGTCTCGAAGTGCTCAGCGGCTTCCGCTACTGGAACCTCAACGAGGATACGACCCTCTTCACCAATAGTCCCAGCGTGGTCGGCCCGTCGGACGTGTTCATCACCCGCGACCAGTTCGCGACCGGCAACTATTTCTACGGCGGGCAGGTCGGACTCCGGGGGGAGCGCGATTTCGGCCGCTGGTTCGTCCAGGGGACCGGCAAGGTCGCCCTCGGTACGATGCACGAGACGGTCAATATCAACGGCGCGCTGGTCACCAACGACTTCAACAACCTGGGCGCGCCGCAGGTGTTCCCTGGCGGCTACCTCGCACTGCCGACGAATATCGGTCGCCAGACCCGCGACCGCTTCGCCGTCATCCCGGAAGTGAACCTGACCGCCGGCGTTTGGATAACGGACCGGTTGCGGGCAACGGCCGGTTACACGTTCCAATACGTCAGCGACGTGGTCCGCCCCGGCGATCAAATTGACCGCGGCATCAACCCCGTGCAGGCGCCCGCGATTACGGGCGTACCGAACGCCCCGCTCGTCGGCCCGGCGCGGCCGACACCGCTGTTTAATACGACTGACTTCTGGGCACACGGTCTCAGTTTCGGGCTGGAAGTGCGGTATTAAGCCTAACGCCCGCCGGACCGTGCGGTTCCATCATGGCGACGCGGCGGCTATACTGGAGCGCGGAAGATCGCCGCATGTCCACGATTACCGCCGACCCGGACTACCGACTTCTGCAGGGGCAGACGTGGCAGGACTATCAGCAGGCGCTGGCCGAGCGCGATCGGTCGGGGCGGCGCTACCGCATTACATATGATCGTGGGGTGCTCGAAATCATGCCCGTCTCCCCACCTCACGCGCGTTGGCAGATGCAGATCGCGATGCTGCTGTCCGCGTACGCGGCGGAGAAGGGCATCCCGTTTGACGTACTGGGCCCCTTTACTTGCCAACGCGAAGAACTCGAGCGCGGGATCGAGCCCGACACCTGCTTTTACGTCGAACACGAAGCCCAGGTCCGTGGGCGTGATATCGACCTCGACACAGACCCACTGCCGGACCTCGCGATCGAGGTGGAAGTGTCGCGGCCGACGACCGTCCGCCGTATCGGGATTTATGCGGCCTTCGGCGTGCCGGAAGTCTGGCGAGACGACGGCACGACGCTCTCCGTCTTGCTGTTGAACCCGGACGGAACCTATGCTCCGGCAACTGCTAGCCGGGCGTTCCCTTCGTTGCCTCTCGACGAAGTCATCCGCCGGTTGGCGGCCGCCGCGACGACGGATCGCGCGACCTGGCTCCGTGACTGGCAGGCGTGGGTGCGGGCCAACGCCGCCGGATAACGTCCGACCGCGCGATCCGAATCACGACCGCCTAATCCACGTACAAGAACTCATTCGCGTTCAAGAGCACTTGGCAGAAGTCCGCCAGCGCCGCAAACCGTGGGTCGCTCACCGCCTCGGATTTTTTCGCGGCCGGTTTCACCGCGGCGATGTGCAGGCCATTGGGCGACGAGTCCTGGAAGAAGCCCGGCGCCTGCTCAAACCGCCAGAACCCACAGGTCCGGTCGGTCACCGCCTCGGCCGTCAGCAGGAATCGCTCGACGGCGAGGATCCCGGTCGAAATGCGGACGTCGTCGATCAGGCCGTCCCAGGTGCGTTCCTTCGCCTTGTCGTCGCCGCCGCCGATCGTTAGCGGGCCGCGGTGGTCGGGGAGCTTAACCAGCTTCGTCGTGACTTTCGAAACCTGCATCAGCTCGTCGTCGTTCGACAGGTCCTTGGCGTAGAAGGTCACTTCGCCCGCGCGAGAGGCTCCGGTCGCCGACGCTCCCGGCTCGCCCAATTTCACAGTGACGGCGACGAAATACGGTTTGTTCAAGTCAATGTGCAAGTTCGAGAAGACTGGCTCATACACGGCGCCCTTCTCGTCCTCGCCCCAGAGTTGCAGCACCAGATTCTGCGGTTTGTACGCGGATTTCTTGCTGGTGACGCCGAAGGTCCAGCCCGGGGTCTGGTTGGCGGTGCCGTGGGCGGCGATCGGGCGGACCGTGCCGTCCTCGTAGAGCGACCGTAGCGTGACGAACGCCTCCATCGTAAAGTCGCCGGCCGGTAACTTGGGGCTGTCGGGCACTTGCAACTTGCCCATCGGGCTGTCGGGCGCGAGGAGTGCAGCGCGGCCCTCGCGGTATTGCACCTTGCCGTATTGGATCGACGCCGCGGCGTCCGGTTTGGTGTTGATGCGTCTTGCCTGCTCGGTCAGGAAGGCGAGCGCCTCCGAACGTTCCAGCGACGTCGGCGGCCGGCCGAACGTCAGCCGGAATGCGGCCTCAACGCGGGCCTCGTCCGTCGGCTGCTCTTTGCGGAGCCGGTCGGCGAACGCCTTCGCCTGGTTCAGCATAAACGGGCTGTTGATGAGCAAGAGCGCCTGCGTCGGCGTGGTCGTCGTCGGCCGGTCGGCGGCGCTGAAAAACGCGTCGGGGGCGTCGAATGATTCCAAAAGGGCGTCGTGCGTGTTGCGGCGGACTTTGACGTAGACGCTGCGGCGCGGCTCGGCCCATTCGCCGCTCGGGCCGCCGGCTTTCGCGTCGAGCTTGCCGTTCGCGGCCAACAAGGCGTCGCGGATCTGCTCCGCGTCGAGCCGGCGAACCGGCATCCGCCATAGGAGCCGGTTCTCCGGGTCCTTCAACTTGCCCGCTTCCGCCGCCGGGTGCGCCGCCGACTGCTGGTACGTCCGCGACGTCAGGATCAGCCGGTGGAGGGCCTTGAAATGCTGGCCGTCCTTGAGGAAGCGGTCGGCCAGCCAGTCGAGCAATTCGGGATGGCTCGGCTTGTCGCCGAGTCTGCCGAAGTCGCTGGCGGTCGGCACGAGGCCTTTGCCGAAGTGGTACTGCCAGACGCGGTTGACGATCACGCGCGCCGTCAAGGCGTTCGACGGATCGGTCAGCCATTTCGCCAGGGCGGCGCGGCGGCCGGTCGTCCGCCGGCCTTCGATCGGCGGGATCGGCACCGGGTTCGGGTCGAGGACGGTCAGTGCGCCGGGTTCGATCGACTCGCCGCCGCCGCCCTTCTTTGGGATCACGGTCGGCGCGGCCGTCGGCCCGATGTCACGGGCGGCGCACCCGTCCGGTAGCGTCGGCGGCTTCAGGTTATCGAACTTCGCCAACTCGCGATACAGCATGACGAGCTGCTTCTTCGCGTCATCCTTGAACCGCCGGTCGAGCCGATCGTGCTCGTACGTCACTTGCCGGTAGGCCAATTCGTAGATCTGCTGTTCGTACGCGGTCCGCTTCTCGGCCGGCTTGTCCATGATCGCCTGAATCTCTTCGGGAAACTTGGACCGCGCCTCACGAAAGGCTTTCGCCCGCATCGGCGCCTCGAGCGCCTCGATTTTGGCCCGAATGTCGGCCGTCTTCTCCTCCCAGTCCTTGAGTTTCGCCTTGTGTTCGGCCTCCTGCCGGGCGGTGTAGACGGGGATGGTGTCGCTGGCGGACAGGCCGGCGAAGAACGCCTGCAACCGGTAGTAGTCGCGCTGCAGGATCGGGTCGAACTTGTGGTCGTGGCAGCGGGCGCAACCCATCCCTAAACCGAGGAAGACATCGCCGACCGTATCGGTGATGTCGTTGAGCATGTTATCCCACTGCGTGAAGGCGTCACGGTTGTTGTACTCGTAGATGCCCGCACGCAAAAAGCCGGTCGCGACGATCGCGGCGGGGTCGTCCGGCCACAATTCGTCGCCGGCGAGTTGCTCCTGCACGAAGCGGTCGTACGGCTTGTCCGCGTTGAAGCTCTGGATGACATAATCGCGAAACCGCCAAGCGCCGGGGCGGTAGTCGTCGGACTTGAAGCCGTCGCTTTCCGCATACCGCACGAGATCGAGCCAGTGTCGGGCCCAGTGTTCGCCGTACCGCGGCGAGTCGAGCAGTCGATCGACGAGCTTCTCGTAAGCGTCCGCCGCCGGATCGTTGACGAACGCCTCGACCTCGGCCGGCGTCGGGGGCAGACCGTGCAGGTCGAACGTAACGCGACGGATCAGCGTCCCACGATCGGCGGGCGGCGCCGGCTCCAACCCCGCGGCTTGCAATTTGGCGAGTATGAACGAATCAATTTCATTGCCACCGAGCCGCGACCGTGAGGGGGCGGAGACTTTGGCCAGCGGCTGGAACGCCCAGTGCTTGCGGTCCTCGTCGGTGATCGCCTTGGGCCGGGGCGCGATCTTCTCGCCGCCGCCGGGCCATGGCGCGTTGAGCTTGACCCATTCGGCGAGCGTCTTGATCTGCTCGCCGGTCAGATGGCCGCGCGGCGGCATCGCCGGGGCATCGTCGTGATGCCGGACGGATTTGAGCAAGAGGCTGTCGTCCGGCTTGCCCGGCACGATCGTCGGGCCGGTGTCGCCGCCTTTGAGCAACGACTCGCGGGCGTCCAGCATCAAACCTCCGCGGCTCTTCTTCGCCGCGTGGCTGTGGCAGGAGTAGCAGTTCTCCTTGAGGACCGGGCGGACCTTCTCGGTGAAGAACTTCGCCTGCTCCGGGGTCGGTTCCGAGCCGCGACCGTACGGGAGCGGTCCGAGCAGGAGGGCGAGCGCGAGAACGGATAATCGTCGAGTCGCGAGCATGGTGGGAGCGGGCTCCGTCGTGGAAAACGCGGCGGGGCGGCTACACAATAAGATACCCGCTGGCGGGAAGGAAGGAAACCGATTTAGTCCGCGGCGAGTAGCTCCGCCCGCATGATCGTGACCGCATTTCCGCCCAGAAAGACGCGATCGCCCGCACACCGCACCGCGACGACTCCGCCCCGCCGCGAGACCTGCATCCCGACCAGCTCCGACTTCCCAAGTCGGTCCCGCCAGAACGGCCCGAGCGCGCAGTGGGCCGAGCCGGTCACCGGATCCTCCGCGATGCCCGACTGCGGGGCGAAGAAGCGGGAGACGAAGTCTGCGTCCGTCTCGCGGTCGGCTTTGGCGGTCACGATCACGCCGCGACAGTCGACGCGGGCGAGCCTCGTGCAGTCGGGCGCGAGGTCGCGCACTGCCGGTTCGTCAGCGAGTTCCACCAGATAGTCCATCGCGTTGCGGCCGACCCAATGGGCGGTCGCGCCCAGTGACGGGAGCAAATTCGGTGGCGGGTCGGCCCGTTCGACCGGCTTGGCGGGAAAGTCCATTTCGATCCGATCGCCGGTGCGCGTGGCGGTCAGCAGGCCGCTCTTGGTGTGGAACTGCGCGGCCGACGCGGGGGCGAGCTGGCCGGTCTCCCAGAGCACGTGCGCGCTGGCGAGCGTCGCGTGGCCGCACAGGTCCACCTCGACGGCCGGCGTGAACCAGCGCAAATCCCACGAGCCGTCGGCGCGAGCGACCAGGAAGGCGGTCTCGGAGAGGTTCATCTCGGCGGCGACGGCTTGCATCCAGGCGGCCGCTCGGGCGGCTGGAAGGACGCACACTCCCGCCGGGTTGCCGGCGAACGGCCGGCGAGTAAATGCATCGACCGTGTGAATCGTGATCGACAATCGGGACCTCCTCACGCTCAAGCGTCTGTGTAGTGAAATTGTCGCCCAAGTTGCGGAGATTGCCCAAATTCGCTTTGCCTTGGCGGACGCCCCCCAATAGACTTGCTCCCGCGTCGCAGCCGGTCTCGTGCCTATTCCCCCACAGAGGCTGCGCCATGAAGCCCGTTCGCCGTTCTCAGTTAAGGAGTCTCCGCACACATCACCGATCAGTGCTGGGCGCGACTCGCCTGTTGCTAAGCCGCCTGGAAGACCGCGTCGCGCCGGCGGTTCTGACGCTCCAACAGGCCGCGATCGCGCCGGTCGAGGGCCAACAATTCAACGGCACGGTCGCCACCTTCACCGACAGCGACGCGACCGCGACCGTTTCCCACTTCACCGCCACGATCAATTGGGGCGACGGCACGGCCACGGCCGGGCAAGTCGTCGCCGACCCGGGCGTCGCCGGTCAGTTCGACATCCAAGGGACCCACACTTACGCCGACGAGGGACATCCGAACGTCATCGTGAGCGTGAGGGACACCGTGGCCGGCGGTTCCGCCACGACCGGGTCATATAGCCAGAGCAACCTGGTGACGGATAATCCGACAGTCCTGGCAAGCCTCGGGTTCGCACCGGCGGCCCACACCGACGCCCACTTGAAAAACCCGTGGGGGATCGCCTTTCCGGCGACCGGCCCGTTCTGGATCTCGGACAACGCGGCGGGCGTGTCCACGTTGTACGACGGCGCGGGCAACGCCCAGACGTTAGTCGTGACCATCCCGGCCTCCGCAAACGCCGGCGCGACGTCGCCGGCGCCACCGACCGGCGTCGTGTTCAACGGCAGCGCGACGGACTTTAACGTCGCCGGGGCCAATACGCCGGCCCGCTTCATTTTCGCCACCGAGGACGGCACCATCGCCGCCTGGAACAGCGGGACGACGGCCGTGCTCAAGGTGAACAACGCCAACTTCACCACCGGCCCGGTCTACAAGGGGCTGGCGATAGGCAACAACGGCACTAGCAGCTTTCTTTACGCAACGAATTTCCGAGAGGGCACGATCGACGTCTTCGATACCAATTTCGCGAAGGTCACGCTCGGCAGCGGCGGATTCGGCACCTTCACTGACCCGACCATCCCCGCCGGGTTTGCCCCGTTCGGCATCGAGAACATCGGCGGCAAGCTGTTCGTCACCTATGCCAAGCAGGACCCGGACAAGAAGGACGACGTTGCCGGGGCGGGTAACGGCTTCGTGGACATGTACGATCTGAACGGCAACTTCCTACAGCGGCTGATTTCCCAGGGCGCGCTGAACTCGCCGTGGGGCTTGGCCCTGGCCCCGGCGACCTTCGGCACCTTCGCCAACGACCTGCTCGTGGGCAACTTCGGCAATGGCCTCATCAACGCCTTCAACCCGACCACAGGCGCACTCGCCGGTCAACTCAGCGACGCGCAGAATCGGCCCGTCTCGATCGACGGCTTGTGGGCATTGAAGTTCGGCAATAATGGCACGGCCGGCGGGGCCGGCACGCTCTTCTTCACGGCCGGGATTAACGACGAGGCGGACGGCCTGTTCGGCCGCCTGTCCGCGAGCATCAACACGGTCACGGTCGCCGACGCCCCGCTGCTGCCGGGGACCAGTGTCACGACCGGCGTCACGTCGTTCAGCGGTGTGGGCGGCAATAACACCTCCACCACCGCGAACACGGCGAACGCCGCCCTGGCCGCGTTCGAAGCCGCCATCGGCGGCGCCAACAACGGCGGCACCCCGGCGCCGCAGGCCGGCGGCTTCCGCACCATCAACTGGGACGGCGTCAAGCTCGACGGCACCGACTTCGGCGGCCAATCAACCGTGATTGACCCGGGCCACGTCGTCGGCATCCCGGTCAACCGCTTCAAGGAGCGCGGCGTGCAGTTCGAGGTGGTCTACGCGGTCGGCGGCCCGTCCTCGGCCACCGACACGTCCACCTTCTCGACCGTCAATCCGACCGTGGCGAACCTGTTCCCGGCCTTCTCGCCGGCCAACACGTTTGCCATGTTCAACGACAACGGCATTGATTTCAGCTTCGTGCGCCCGAGTGACCACACCACCGCTCCGGCGCCGGCAGCGTCGCGCGGGTTCGGGGCGATCTTCCGCAACGTCCGCCTCGCCAACACCACGAGCATCGAATACTTCAATGGCAACACCAGCCTGGGCAAGTTTTTCGTACCCGTCGGCGCCGCCGGCCAGCCCGAATTCCTGGGCGAGCTGTTCAACTCCCCCGTCGTCACCCGCGTGTCGATCACGCTCGGGACCGACGTGCTGTTCAGCTTCGACGGCGTTCATTTCTCGGCGGGCGGCATCGACGACCCGGCGACCGGCCACAACCTGGCCGTGACCGACGACTTCGTCTACGCCGAGCCGGCGCCGCTGGGCGGGGGCCAGCCGACCGTCAACGCCACGGCCGGCGTGGCCTTTAACAACACGGTCGCCGTGTTCACCGATACCAACCCCAACGCGGCCGCGACAGACTTCACCGGCACGATCGACTGGGGAGACGGGCAAACGTCGCCCGCAGTCTTCACCCGCGTCTTGCCCCCGGGCTCCTCGAGCCCGTTCTTTCAGGTGTCTGGCAGCCACACCTACGGCATCAGCGGGCCGTTCACGGTCCATGTGACGGTCCAGGACTTCGGCGGCAGTTCGATCGATCTGGACACGGCCGCTACCGTGGGGGCCGTCCCGCCGTCGCCGACAAAGGTCCATTACTTCGCCGTCGGTGCTCCCCTCGGGGCCGCGCCGGAAGTGAAGGTCTACGACCCCGCGACGGGCGCGATCAAAGTCGACTTCCTGGCCTACGCGTCCGACTTCCGCGGCGGCGTCCGCCTGGCCGTCGGCGACGTCAACGGCGACGGCACCGACGACATTATCACCGGCGCGGGCCCCGGCGGCGGCCCGCACGTCAAGGTCTTCAGCGGCGCAGGCGGCAGCCTGCTGGATAGTTTCTTCGCCTACGGCGCAGTGTTCGCAGGCGGCGTGTTCGTCGCCGCCGGAGACGTCAACGGCGACGGCAAGGCCGACATCGTGACAGGCGCTGGCCCCGGCGGTGGCCCACACGTCAAAGTCTTCTCGGGCGCCGACCTGGCAGAGCTTGACAGTTTCTTCGCCTACGGCGCCGCGTTCGCCGGTGGGGTGACCGTGGCGGCGGGCGACCTCAACGGGGACGGCAAGGCCGACATTATTACCGGCGCCGGCGCCGGCGGCGGCCCGCATGTTAAAGTGTTCAGCGGCGCCGACCTGGCCGAGCTTGCGAGCTTCTTCGCTTTCGACGCGGGGTTCCGCGGCGGCGTATTCGTCGCCGCGGGGGACGTGAACGGGGACGGCAAGGCCGACATCATCGCCGGCGCCGGCGCGGGCGGCGTACCGCAAGTCACGGTCTTCAGCGGCTCCGACCTGTCCAGGCTCGCCGGTTTCTTTGCCTACGACACCTCGTTCGCCGGCGGCGTGCGGGTGGCGGCCGCGGACCTCAACGGCGACGGCAAATCCGACATCATCACCGGCGCCGGTCCCGCCGGCGGTCCGCACGTCAAGGCGTTCGACGGCACGTCGCTCGCCTTGCTGGAGAGCTTCTTCGCCTTCGACCCGATCTTCCGGGGCGGGGTCTTCGTCGGCTGAACGTGCTCGATCGCGGCGGATTGTTGGCCGCTCGTCACTTGTCGAGGCCGAGCGCGGCGAGGTTCCAAAGTTTGATGTGGTGATCGTCCGCGCCGGTCGCCAATGTCCTACCGTCTGGACTGAAGGCGACGCCTTCGATCTGGCCGGAATGCCAACGGAGGAAATGCAGCTCCCGGCCCGTCGCGGCGTCCCAGATCGCGAGGTTCTGCGCCTTGCCGCCGGCCAGGTATTTGCCGTCCGGACTGTAGGCGAGGCAGTCGACCGAGCGATATCCGGCGATGCCGGCGCGAGGGGAGTCGAACTTGAGCAGCTCGCGGCCGGTGGCGGCGTCCCAAATGCGGAGGGTTTCATCGTCGCCAGTGGTCGCGAGCTGTTGACCGTCGGGACCGAACACCTGATCGCGGACGGGATACGTGTGACCGCGGAGGACCAGCGCCGGCTCGCACGGGTCGCTCGGGCGATCCGGGCGAAAATCCCAGATCAGCACGGTGTCGTCGCGGCCACACGCCAGGCGCATCCCGTCGGGACTGAACGCCAGCCGCGGAACGTCCCATCCGAAGCGCGTGCTCGAACCGGCCTCGAACGGGTAGTACAGCAGCGTCTCCTGCTCTTCGTCGGCTACGGCCTGGGGCGCGCGGCAAACGCGGAGCACCAGTCGCGTTCGGCCCCCGTGAAAGTCCGCGGTCTCGCTAAGGATCGCCAGCCGCTGGCCCTGCGGGTCGTAGGTCACCCGCCACGGTTCTTCGTTCGGCGATTTGTTCACGATGATCAGCAGTTTGCCGCTCGCTGCGTCCCAGACCTTGACGCCATCGGTGCTGGCACTGACCAGCCGCTTTCCGTCCGGGCTGAACGCGAGGCCGGTCACTCCGGTCGGGTGCCCGGCAAATGCGACGAGACATGCTTTGGTCTTTGGATCCCAGATCCGGATCTCGCCGGTCTCCCAGCGGCGCCGACCTTTGTAGATGCCGCCCGCGGTCGCCAGCCGCGCCCCGTCGGGAGAGAAGGCGACCGCCTTCACCTCGCCCCTGGCCGCCAGGATGTCCCCGGGAGGGCTGTCGGCTTTGTCCTGCGCGTTTTGTAATACGCTCCGGCTCTGCAGAAACAGAATGACACCGAGCCAACACAGGACCATGACGAGGACGCCTTTCGCCGCCAGTTTTCTTTCGGCCGGTTGCGTCGAGTGCGTGACGAATTCCGCCCGGTATTCCCACGCGACCGAAGTTCCGTCGGCCAAAACGCGATATGTGCCGTCGCATTCGCTACAGCGAAGCTCCTCGCCGACGGTGATGTCACGTTCGGCTCGGTGGCCGCAAGATGGGCAGATCACTTGCACGGATCATTCTCCTCATCGAAACGACCCGGGCGGGCCGGCCAGGAACGCCACGGCGCTCACCACGATCATCACAACCCAGCAGCCCGCGACGTACGCGACCAACGTCTTGGCCACGCGGCCGATCTGGCGCGCCGGTTCGGACGGCCGATGATCAAGGCACGGGTCGAAGAGAAACGCGGCGAACAGACGCAGGCAATCCACGATCCCCGCGGGAGTCACCGCCGCGCCGGGCTCTTGAATACCGACCGCATAAGGGATGCATGCCGGCAGGCCAAGGACCAGCAATACCAACCCGGTCATCAGCCAGTACACGGCGTGATCGCTGTCCACGATGAATGCGGCGCAGGCCAGCGACACCAGCGCCACTACGATCGCGACCAGGATGAGGACCGAGGTCGCTCGCGGCCAGCGGTTGGCGGCCAGGAATACAGTCAACGCGATCGTGAGCATGATCGCGTGAGGCACCAGCAGCCCCAACCAGGGACCGAGGGACGGCATCATCGGTCCGGCCTCGGCTTAGCGCGAATCGCCACGGCCGCCCCGCCGAGGAAGATCACCGCCAGTGCGCCGTACATGACGCGATAGATCGCCGCCGCCCACGGCGGGTCCCACGGCGGATCGGGCTCGTAGAGGCTGCGGACGAAGGCGTATGCGAACACGCCGGAGACGAGGAGCGCCAGCGGAGTGCTGACCCACCAGGGGATGCGCGGGACCGTTTCCGAGGGCAGAGACATGGGCGCACCAAGGTTCGGTTCAGCAATTCTAGCTCACCGACTTCAGTGACGCGGGGTGGACAACGGCCCCGCGTACCGCATCTCGTTCGTCGCCACGAACCCGAGCCGTTCGTAAACTTTGAGGCCCTCGGCGGATGCGTGCAGGACGAGCGTGTCCAGGAAGTGATCGGACGCCCAGGCGAGCAGATGTCGCATCAACAGGTCCGCGACTCCGCGCCGACGCCACGGCCGCTCGGTGAAGACGTTCATGACCAACCCCTGCCGGCCCTCGGCGAGGCGGACTTCGGAACCCTTGAGCGGATGCGGGGGAACGCGACGGAGCAGGATGCCGGCCCCGCCCACGATCTCGCGCGGGTCGTCCTTCGACGGCATGGCGAACCAGCCGAGATAATCGCCGGCCGGCATGGCTCGCTCGAGGAAGCGGTTCGTTCCTTCGACCAGACCGTCGTAGAGCGACCGCGGCAGCGCGCCCATGTCGCTGAACATCTCGGCCCGATGGCGGGCGATCACGCGCGCCTCGGCGATCGTCGCCGGCCGGACCTGAAAAGGCGTCGTCAAGCGCGTCTCCCGCAGGGACTACGGAGACCGGACACGCCGCGCGCGAAAAAGGCTCACCGCGACTTGCTCGAATCGGCCGCGGCCGGCAGCCGCAGGAGCGTCGCCGCCCGGTGCCAGTAGTCGTCGTCCAGGCCCAGCGCCTGCTTGATGAGCACGTCGCGCCGCATCCAGTTGCCCTCGGTCGCCAGCAGCCGCAGAGCCTTTAGCCGCCCCATCCGTGCCGGCGGAATCGTGACGACCGGCCAATCGCTCCCGTGGACCAGTTTTCGCCGGACGACTTCGTCGTTCAATATGGTCTTGTATGCGTACGAACGCAGTGGCAGGTTGAGCGCCGAAGTGTCGCCGTAAAAGTGCTCGTAATCCATCGCGAGCCGGCAAAAGGCGGGCAGGTAGTCGGTTTCGAACGGGAGCGCCTTTGTCCCGCAGTGGGCGGCGATGACCGTCACGCCACGCTTGAGCGCCGGGACGAGCAACTCCGGGTCGGCGTAGCCGGCGTTCATGTACGGCAGCGTCAACTCCCCGCCGGTGTGGCAGAGTAGCGGCAATCCGTGATGCGCGAGTGCGTCGTAGAACGGCAGGCACCGCTCGTCCGCCGGGTTCATGTCCTGCGTGACCGGCAGCCACTTCATCAACACCGCCCCCGCGGCGACGCACCGCTCCAACTCGGCCAGTGCGTCCGGCCGGTACGGATGGATCGACGCGCCGAAAAGCAGCTTCGGATATTTTCGCACCAGCTCGACGACGTACTCATTCGTGACGTAAAGGTGCGTATTGGCGTCGTCGGCCCGGCCGTCGTTCCCGTACACGCGGTCGAACGCCAGCACCACGGCCGCGTCCAGCTCCGGAGTTTGACGGACGGTTTCGACGAGCTTGGATTCCACTTCACGTTCGAGTCGCTCGTCGTCCGCGAAGAACGAGACGCCGAGCCGCCAGCGCATGAACACAAAGCTGAACCGCCGTCGCAGCTTCGCCGATAACTTGCCGTGTCCCGGCGTCATCGCGCAGACATGGACGTGTCCGTCGACGATCACGGCGCTTCCTCGCTCACGTGCCGGCTCTCGCTTCGCTGACGGATATCCCCAACCCGTCCGGGTCGGTGTACTGGGCGATCCGCACGCCGAAGACATCTTTGGGCTCTTGAGTGCACGGCACTTTCTTTTCGAGCATTCGCTTGTGGAAATCGTCCAGGTTGGGCACGCTCAGCCCGGGCCGGCACTGGCCGGCGGGCATCTTGAGCGGATCGCCCTTTCCTGAGGCGGAGATTTCGCTGGAATGCAACGCCAGAGTCGCCCCCTCGGTGACGAACTCGGTCCACCCGGGGGACTGAAACTTCAACGGCAGGCCGATCACGTCCCGATAGAACGCCACCGACCGCTGCATGTCACTGACGAAGACGATCGCATAACTCACGCGCACCGAGCACCCCGTTCCATTCAAGAACCGCGGGCGTCAGCCCGTGGATGAGCGCTCACCCACGGGCTGACGCCCGCGGTTCTTGTTTCCACTCGTCGCGATTGAGCCGGTACATGAGCGCCGGCGTTCCCAGCAGTTCGATCGTCTCGACCAACCGTTCGCCGAGCCTTTCGGCCACCCGGATCGACGCGGCGTTGTCGGGCCGAATGAGGCTAATGACGTGTGACCGTTGCATCTCGGTGAACGCAAGTTGCAACGCCGCCCGCGCGGCCTCGGTGGCGTAACCCCGTCCCCAGAACGACCGCCGCAGCGTCCAGCCGATCTCGAAGTCCGGCCAACCCTCGGGCCGCCAGAAACCGATGCGGCCGACAAGTGTACCCGAAGATCGTTCGACCGCCGCCCACTGGCCATAACCGCGCAAAGACCAGTGCCCGACCATCAGCGCCAGGTTCCGCCACGCCATGCCGCGGTCCATCGGCTTGCCGTCGCCGAGGTACCGCATGACCTCCGGATCGGCACACATCTCGGCATAGTCGTCGAGGTCCGACTCGCGGAGCATGCGAAGTGTCAGGCGATCGGTTTGCAATTCGGTCGGCGCGATCATCGCATTGCATACAGACGCTTAGCCTGCTCCGTCACCCGGACGACGAAATCGGACTTGGCGTTAGTGTATGCGACGCGATCGTTCGGGTGCGCGGACGCGAGGTGTTCTTTCAGCCGCTGATACTCGCGCGCGACCGGCGGGTGCTCGATCAGGTAGTCGCGGAAGAGCAGCCGCGGCGGACGCGTTCTTCGAGCGACTCCATCACCACTCCATTAGCCCGCCGCTTGCGGCGGGTCTGGCGAACCGAGGGCGAAGGCGCACCCGCCGCAAGCGGCGGGCTTACGGCTATTTCTTCTTCCGCTTCGTCGGGATCTTGAAATACTCGTGCATGAACTTGAGCCGCTCGTCGTGGTGGTCGAAGGTCTCTTTCTTGCTGGCGGTGATCTCCGGCCACTCGCCGAACTCCTTTTTCCGCAGCGCCTCTTCG
>DATJGQ010001184.1:0-3495 GCA_035494815.1 Gemmataceae bacterium | reverse complement strand
AGCAAATCGTGTACCTGCCATTCGATCAGCACGCGCACGACCGCCCGGCGAAACAGGGCTTCTTCCAGCCCCGCCGTTTGTCGCCTCACTCGCTCCGCCCCTTCGCGCCAAAACGGAACGTCGGCCAGTTCATCGAGCGTCAGCAGTCCGTACCCCAGGGCGTCGTCCAGGTCGTGCGTGTCGTACGCCAGACTGTCCGCCGCATCGACGACACGCGCCTCGAGCGTTGGCTGGCCGACTGCCCGCAACTCGCGCGCGCTCGCGTCACCGGGCCGTTTGCTGTGAAAGACCATCGCCTCCCGCACTTCCGACGTCAGGTTCAGGCCGGGGCGATCGGCGTATGGTGCTTCCAGGACATCGACAATCCTCAGGGCGTGCAGGTTGTGGTCGAACCCGCCATCGGCGGCCGTGCAGGCGTCCAGCGCGTCCTCACCGGCATGCCCGAACGGCGGATGCCCGAGGTCATGCGACAGCGCGATCGCCTCGGTCAGATCTTCTTGCAGGCCGAGTTGACGCGCGATGGTCCGACTGATTTGTGCAACTTCGAGACTGTGCGTCAGCCGCGTGCGGTGATGATCGTTCGTCGCCGCCGCAAGAACTTGGGTCTTGCTCATCAGCCGCCGGAACGCGGTGGCATGGACGATCCGCTCGCGGTCCCGCTGGAACAGGGGACGAAATGGATGATCCGGCTCGGGGACGCGCCGGCCACGACTGAACCGAGTGGCCATCGCATACGGGGCCAGCAGGAACTCGTCGCGCTGTAACCCGCTGGGAGGAGAGACCATATTCACAATACTATCGCAACTTGCTCACGAGCAAGTCATACAGGGTGTCCAGCGACTGGGAAATCACCCGTGTATCGGCGACGGTCGACATGAAATTCGTATCGCCGTTCCACCGCGGCACGATGTGCCAGTGCAGGTGGCCCGGCAACCCGGCACCGGCGACGCGGCCAAGATTCAGCCCGACGTTATATCCGTGTGGCGACATCGCCTCGTCGAGTAGCGCGATCATCCGCCCCAGCGTTTGCTGTAACTCCAAGAGTTCGCCGTCGTCGAGATCGGAAAACGCCGCTTTATGGGCGAGCGGGGCGACCAGAAGGTGTCCATTGTTATACGGGTAACGGTTGAGGATGACGGCCGTCCGCGGGGTCCGCAGCGGGATCAAGTTGTTGCGATCGTCCGCCTCGGCGAGGCCCTGACAGATGAAACAGTCGTCGCCGTCGGCCGGCTTCGTTGGGGCGACGATGTACGCGAGCCGCCACGGCGCCCACAGATGATCCATATGTCCAGTCCCCCGACCGGTTTGCTTGACGCGGCCGCGAATCGCCCTAGAACATCAGTTCTTCTATATGGCCGCCCCCCAACAAGGCGAACAATCATGGCTGTCCCGAAGCGCCGCACGTCACGCTCCCGACAGGGGAGTCGCCGGAGCCACCACCACAAAAAACCGATCCAAGTTCAGTACTGCTCGCAGTGCAATGAGCCGATCCTGCCGCACCGGGTCTGCTCGAACTGCGGCTTCTATCAAGGCCGCGAGGTTGTGACCTTGGAAGCCGAGGAGAAGTAACCCATGCGGATCGCGCTGGACGCGATGGGGGGGGACCACGCCCCCGGACCGATCGTGGCCGGAGCGGTCCAGGCCGTCGCCGACGACCCCGACATACAAGTCACCCTCGTCGGCGACCGAGAGCCGATCGAGGCGGCGGTCGCCAAGGCCGGCGGACAACTGGGCGACCGGTTGACGGTTCATCACTGCACCCAACAGGTGACGATGGACGAGTCGCCGGTCGAGGCGCTGCGGAAGAAGCCGGATAATTCGATCAGCCGCACCTGGCAGCTGATGGCCGAACGGAAAGTCGACGCCATCGTCAGTGCCGGGAACACCGGAGCGATGGTCGCCGGCGGCCTGCGCTTGCGACGATTCCTCAAGGGCGTCCGCCGGCCCGGAATCGCGACGGTTATGCCAACCGCGAAGGGCCCGTGCGTGGTCATTGACGTCGGCGCCAACGTCGCCCCGAAGCCGTCACACCTGTTCGCTTACGGCGTGATGGGCAGCATCTTCGCCCGCCACATCCTTCAGCGCGAGCGGCCGACGATCGGCCTGATGAACGTCGGCTCCGAGCAGGCCAAGGGCAACGAACTGGCCAAGGACACCCACGCACTCTTCGAAAGCAGCCCGCTCGCCGACCGGTTCATCGGCAACATCGAAGGCCGCGACATCCATCGCGGCGCCTGCGACGTGGTCGTCACCGACGGGTTTTTGGGTAACGTCGTCCTGAAAGTGTGTGAAGGCGTGTTCGATTTCGTCATGAAGATGATCGTCCACGAACTGCACAAGTCGTTAAACGCGGAACGCCAACTCGCCCACGAGACGCTGATGCGGCTGATCCACACGCACGACTACAGTGCCTACGGCGGGGCGCCGCTCCTGGGGATCGACGGCATCTGCATCATCTGCCACGGCAGTTCCGGCGACCGGGCGATCAAGAACGCGCTCGGAGTCGCGGCGAAATACGCCCGCGCCGGCCTGAACGACATCATCGTCCGCGAACTGGCCACGGCGCCGGTGCCCGTCGCGGATGACGACTGAAGCGGCTTGAGGTGGGTATGCCTCGGATCGCATTTCTGTTCCCCGGTCAGGGCGCGCAGGCCGTCGGCATGGGCCGGGCGGTATGCGAGACGTTGCCAGCCGCGCGAAAGCTCTTCGACGACGCTGCGGCCGTCCTCGGCTATGACCTGTTGGACGTTTGCACCAAAGGCCCCGCCGAGCGACTGAACGCCACCGACGTCAGTCAGCCGGCCCTATATGTCGCCGGTCTCGCGGCGCTGGAGTCGCTCAAGCAAACCGACCCGGCCGCGGTCGAGGCATGCGCGGGCACCGCGGGGCTAAGTCTCGGCGAGTACACGGCGCTGACGTTCGCCGGAGCGCTCGATTTCGCCGACGGGCTGCGGGTCGTGCAACAGCGGGGGCGGGCCATGCAGTCGGCGTCGGCAAAGACCGCCGGGGGAATGATGAGCGTCCTCGGCCTGGAGCGGCACCAGGTCGAGGCGATCTGTGACAAGGCCGCGCAGGCTGGGACGATCCAGGTCGCCAACCTGCTCTGCCCGGGCAACATCGCCGTCTCCGGTCAGGCCGAAGCACTGACGGCCGCCGAGCTACTGGTCAACGAGAAAGGCGGCCGGTTCGTCCGGCTCGCCGTCGCGGGGGCGTTCCACACCGACCTCATGAAGCCGGCCGACGAGCAGTTGACGGCCGCGCTCGGCGAGGTCACGATGCGCAAACCCCGGGTCCCCGTGTGGTCGAACGTGGACGCCCGGCCGCACACCGACCCTGCGGAGATCCGCCAATTGTTGGTACGACAGGTGCTCTCACCGGTTCTTTGGGAAGAGACGGTTCGGAACCTGTTGGCAGATGGGTTCGACAAATTCTACGAGATCGGCCCCGGCCGGGTGCTGGCGGGGTTACTCAAGAGGGTGCAGCGGCAAATCGACA
>DATJGQ010001183.1:0-2233 GCA_035494815.1 Gemmataceae bacterium | reverse complement strand
GCGGCGAAACGGCCGGGCGCGGTTAGTATACGCGCCCGACACACCCGCCGATCGATCTACAGCGTGACGGGGAAGAAGTTCCCCACCGATTGGCCCGGGAACCCGAAGCCGCTGACAAACGCTCCGGTGGTGAATCCCGGTGCGAACGCGGACAGCAGCGCGGTCGGTGGCTGGCCGGCACTGCCAAAGACTCGGACGCTCTGGCCGCCGGTGGGTCCCGGCGCGGTAATGACGGCTGGCTTTCCGGTCTGGTCGAGCGAATACGCCGCGACCCGGACGCCGCCACGAAACGCGGAATCATACGCAGAAAAGGTGGTCAGCAGCGACCCGTTCACGCCGTTAAATATCCTCACCTGTGGCAAGCCGCCGGGGCCCGCACCGGTGACGATGTCCGCTCGGGTATCCGCGTTCAGGTCGGCTGCCGCGACAAAGACGCCGCCGCGAAACGTCGAGTTAAAGGCCATGAACTGGCGGATCAGCGAACCGGTCGCGCCGCTAAACACCTTTACTTGCGGCCCGCCCCCTAGGCCGGTGCCGGTGATGATGTCGTCCTTGGTGTCGAGGTTGATGTCGCCGCTCGCGACGGTGACCCCGCCGCGGAACGCCGCGTCGTATGCGAAAAAACTGTCGATGGTAACTCCGGTCAGGCCGTCGAAGACCTTAACGTGAGGCCCGCCACCCAAGCCGGCGCCGGTAATAATGTCGAGCCTGCCGTCGCCGTTGACGTCGCCGACCGCTACGTAGACACCGCCGAAGAAGTCGCTGGAGTAAGCCATGAATTGTCGGAACACTCCGAAGTTGGCCCCATCGAAAATCTTGATGTGCGGGCCGCCGCCCGGCCCCGGGGCGGTGACGATGTCAGGTATGCCGTCGCCGTTGAAGTCGCCGAGGGCGACGCGAACTCCGCCCGTAAATGCCGAATCATATGCGATAATGGTGCGGACCAGGACACCGTCAACCCGATTGACGAGCCTCACTCGGGGGCTATTGCCTTCGTCGGCGCCGACCGCAATCAATCCTGTCGAAGGAACGTCTCGGGTTTCCAGGCGTTCGAGCGCGCCACGTAACGTGACCGGGCAGTGTCGTACCGCCGCTCGGTTCGCATGGCGGTGCCGACAAAAGAAGAATGAGTGCATGCGGTCCTCCCTGGTTTGAGTCGGTCAAGTTGATCGTAGTCGGACCGGAAAAACGGGTCGGCCGTCACGGCCTATGTTACGGCGCGGAAAGACACTTCACATCCGGTCGGCCCGGGGATCTGCGCCCTCGCGGGCTGCAGACTTCGCGGCGAGGTTACGGTAGCTACGGCCGACCGCAGGAAGTTGCTGGCGGGCAGACATGGACCGGATAGGATTGTGGGGTTGGACGGCTCCCCGGCCCGCTCCGGAGGCAGGTCATGCGCGTGGAGTTTTACGGGCTTGTATTCGAGACGCCGATGGTCAGCTTTTACCTGTGGTCGCCGTGGCGTTCGGCGGCGCTGGAACACCGGCTATTCGACGCCGTCCGCGCATTGCCGGGGACGAAGCGCGACGATTCGCCCGACGAGTGGCGGGTGCATGTGAGCGATCCGAAAACTTTTCGCATGGCCGTGCAGGCGATCGCGCGGGTGCTCAAGGGCTGGCAGGAAGACGCCGAGATGGGCAGCGACCACCGGTCGTGGCGCTGGCTGATGGAGGGCGATACGAACGCCGACGGCTACGACGCCAACGGCGACCCGGCGAGCCTCTGGGGATTGGTGCGGGTCAGCCTCGACCGCGGCGGACCGGCCGACGGCGAGAAGGGCGAAGACATTGACCTGGAAGGGTTCAGTTTGCGGATCTGGGGCGAGTCGAGCAAATGACGGCTAGCTTCTCTCCCGCCGCCGGCCGCGCGGCGGCCGCCGCACACGGCGCCGCCGCCCTTCTCCGTCGTCGCCGATCCCGGCGACACGAAAGTCGAGCTGTCTTCGGTTGACGTCCACACGGACCACTTTCACGCGCACCTTATCGCCGAGCCGGTATCGCTTCTTCGTCCGCCGGCCCTCCAGCGTGTGCGACGCTTCGTCGAAGTAGTAGTAGTCGTCCGACAACGTGGTGACGTGCACGAGCCCTTCGACGGGCATCGTTTCGGCCTGCGCGAAGAAGCCGTAGTCGGCAACTCCGGTAATGACGGCGCCCATTTCCAGTCCGAGTCGTTCGGCCATGTAGTTGAGCAACCGCAATTTCACCAGTTCGCGCTCGGCAGCTTCGGCCCGCTT
>DATJGQ010001182.1:0-2724 GCA_035494815.1 Gemmataceae bacterium | reverse complement strand
TGTACCACTTGAGCAAGTTCATCGCCTTCTTGGCATTTGCGAGTCTGGTCGCCGCGGCCGACGTCCCGCCGCGCGCCGACAACTTCCTCACCGACCCGAACGTCTTCCCGATCGCGGTCTGGCTGCAGAACCCGAGTCGCGCGGCCGAATACAAGGCGATCGGCATCAACCTCTACGTCGGACTCTGGCGCGGGCCGACGGAGGAGCAGTTGGCCGAACTGAAACGGCACGGCCTGCGTGTCATCTGCTCGCAGAACGCCGCCGGCCTGCAACACATCGACGACCCGACCATCGTCGCCTGGATGCACCGCGACGAACCGGACAACGCCCAGTCGCTCGGTCGCGGCCGAGGCTACGGGCCCCCGGTCCTGCCGGCGAAAGTGGTGGAGGACTACGAGCGGATGAAAAAGGCCGACCCGTCGCGGCCGGTGTTGCTGAACATGGGGCAGGGCGTCGCCTGGGACCAGTATGTCGGCCGCGGTACCCGACGGAACCATCCGGAGGACTACCCGGAGTACATCAAAGGCTGCGACATCGCCTCGTTCGACATCTATCCCGCCGTCCACAATCACGGCGACGTCGCGGGGAAGCTGTGGTTCGTTGCCGACGGCGTGAGCCGGCTCGGGAAGTGGACGGAGGGCCGCAAGCCGGTGTGGAACTGCATCGAGTGCACCCACATCTCTAACCCGAACGCGAAAGCGACGCCGGCGCAGGTGAAGGCGGAAGTATGGATGTCGATCGTTCGCGGCTCGCGCGGGCTGATTTACTTCGTCCACCAGTTTCGGCCGACGTCCGTCGAGGCCGGGCTCCTAATCGACAAGGAGATGACTGCCGCCGTCGGGGCGATCAACAAACAGATTCACGAACTCGCCCCGGTGTTGAATAACCCTTCGGTGGCGGGCGGCGTGACGGTCCCGTCATCGATCCCGGTTGAAGCAATCGCCAAGCGGCGGGACAATGCGACTTATGTGTTCGCGGTGGGGATGCGGGGCGTGCCGACCACTGCGACATTCACTGTCGACGGCTTGAAAGGGCCCGCGAAAGCTGAAGCGCTCGGGGAAAACCGCACAGTCGAAATCACCGACGGCGTGTTTAAGGATGAGTTCCCCGCCTGGGGCGTGCACCTCTATCGCGTCATGGGTAATTGATCGACCGGCTCGTCGCTCGGGTTCGGGTCGATCCAGCACCACACGATGACGCCCAGCAGGCAGATGACACTGCCGAGACCGATCGCCCATTTCCAACCGAGTAGTTCGGCCACCCAGGGCGTGACGACCGGCGCGGCCAATCCGCCGAGGTTCCCGCCGGTGTTCATGACGCCGGCCGCGGTGCCGCCTCTGCCTCGTCCGAGGTCCACGGCGGTTGCCCAGAACGGCCATTCGCTGGTCCCGACCGCGCCCATCGCCAGCGCGAACCACAGGACAATCTGTTCCGGCGTCTCGGCGAGGATGCCGAGGAGGAGCAACACCGCCCCCGCGAACATGCCGACCATCGGCATCAGCGCCCGCCCGAGCCGGTAGCCGCACGGGCGGAGCAAACGGTCGGAGAGCCAGCCGCCCGCCACCATACCAACGGCCATCGCCAAATTCGGGATCGCGGCGTAGAGGCGGCTCGAGGCGTCCTCGAGCCGAAGCACTTCTTTGAAGTAATAGTGCATCCAGAAGAAGAACAGGTACTGAAAGTATCCGATCGCCGCGTAGCTGAACGCGATGAGCAGGACACTCGGACGGCTCGCTAGCGACCACCAAGGTTCGACGTCCGACTTCGCTCTGACGTTACTCAACCCGTCCGCTTCGATCAAATCACGCTCGGCCTGGTTCATGCCGGCATGCCCTCTCGGGTCGTTTCTGGCGTAGACCGTCCAGACGGCGGCTACCAGTGCGGTGGCGGTGCCCATGAGGAGAAATGCTGCTTGCCAGCCGAGCCGGTCGATTAATCCCCCGAATACGGAGAACGTACTCGCAATGCCGATGAGCGCCGCGGCGGAAACGACGCCGTTCGCCCAGGACCGTTGCCGCAGCGGTAGCCAATGTGAGACGAGTCGCGAGGTGGACGGATAGATCGGCGCGCTCGCGATTCCCATCAGCGGTCGGACGACGAGCAGGGCCAACAGGAGGCCGCCGCCGGTCAGCGGAATCAGGCCGGCGGCACCCGTCAGCGCCCCGAAAATCGCGGAGCCGAATCCCACGACCGCCAGCGCGATTCGCGGCCCGAAGCGGTCGATGAACCAACCTCCGGGCGTCATGCAGATGGCGTAGCTCAACAGAAAAGCGGAATAGACGGTCCCGATCGCCTTCTCCGAGATGCCGTACTCTTCCTTGATTCGCTCGTCGTAGGCCACGGCCATGCTCACGCGGTTGAACCACGACAGGTAGCTGAACGCGACCAGAAGCGCGAGGATGTGCCAGCGAACGCGGGTCGGCCGTTCGAGAGGTTGCATGGGAAAGCCGTCAAACGTTCGGGCGAAGATACCGCGTCAGGCCAGCAGGCCGTCGATCACGCGGGCGTGAGTCACTCCGGCGTCTGTGAGCGTGTCCGGCCGTCCTTCGTGCGGGTACGCGAGCCGTTCGTGGTCGAGGCCCAGCGCGTGCAGGAGCGTGGCGTGCAGGTCGTGCACCTGGACGACGTCCTGAACGGCGCTGTACCCGAAATCGTCGGTCGCCCCGTAGACCTTTCCTTTGCAGAACCCGCCGCCGGCGAGCCAGAGCGAGAAGGCGTGGCGGT
>DATJGQ010001181.1:0-3424 GCA_035494815.1 Gemmataceae bacterium | reverse complement strand
ACCACTCACCACTCACCACTCACCACTCACCACTCACCACTCACCACACTCATGCTCCTCATCCGCAAGCGCGCCCACGCCCGCGCCGGACTCGTCGGCAACCCGTCCGACGGGTACCACGGCAAAACCATCTCGCTCATTGTCAGGAATTTTCATGTCGAGGCCGTCCTCTACGAATGGGACGACGTCGAACTCGTCCTCGGTCCCGAAAGTCAGCACCGCTTCGGCTCGGTCCACGAACTCGTTCGCGACGTCAAGCTGCACGGCTACTACGGCGGTCTGCGGCTCGTGAAAGCGGCGGTGAAGAAGTTCGTCGAGTATTGCGACCGGCACAAGATCGCCCTGCACTCGCGAAACTTCTCCGTCCGGTTCGACAGCACGATCCCTCGGCAGGTCGGGCTCGCCGGCTCGAGCGCGATCATCGTCGCCGTCCTGCGGTGCCTGATGGAGTTTTACGGCGTCGAAATCCCGATCGAGGTGCAGCCGTCCCTGGCGATGTCCGCCGAGGTCGAGGAGCTCCACATCGCGGCGGGGTTGCAGGACCGCGTCATCCAAGTCTACGAAGGCCTCGTTTACATGGACTTTTCGAAGGACCGCGAGACGAACGGCCTGATTCACGGCGAGTACGAACGGCTCGACCCGAAGCTCTTGCCGCCGGTCTATCTGGCGTACAAGGCGGACGTGAGCGAGCCGACGGAGGTGTTCCACAACGACATCCGCGGCCGGTTCCGCGCCGGCGAACCCCTCGTCGTCAACGCGATGCAGACGTTCGCCGGCCTGGCGGCACGGGCGCGGGACGCGCTCAAGGCCGGCGACCACGCCGAACTCGCCCGGCTCATGGACACCAACTTCGACACCCGCCGGTCGATCTACCAACTGCCGGCCGGCCAGATCGAAATGATCGAAGTCGCCCGCCGCTGCGGGGCGAGTGCCAAATTCGCCGGCTCCGGCGGCGCGATCCTCGGCACCTACCGCGACGAGACGATGTTTGGGGACCTGAAAGGGGCGCTGGACAAGATCGGCTGCGTCGTCGTCAAGCCGATCATCTAGATGACGCTTCCGTCCGACACGACGGCCTGGCGGGGGATGACCACGATGCCGTCGCGGATTACGTAGTTGGGCCCTTCCGCCTCCTGCACGCCCTTCGCGTTGATGATCCGCACGTTGCTGCCGACGCGGCAGTCCTTGTCGAGGATCGCGCGCTCGATGACGGTGTCGTCGCCGATCGTCCGGTTCGGGAGCCCCGCGGCCGCGTTGGCCGCCCTCTCCTCGTCCGTGTCGTACTTGTCGGCGCCAATGATCACCGTCTCCCGCAGGGTGACGTTGTGGCCGATGCGGCAGCGGACGCCGACCACCGACTGCTCGATCTTGCTCCCCGACAGGATCACGCAGCCGTCGCTGACGATGGCCCGGTCCAGCGTCGAGCCGACGATCCGCGACGGCGGCAAGTTCCGCATGCGGGTGTAGACGACCCCCTCCGGCTCGTGAAACTCGTACGGCGGGTTCTCGCCGGCCAGCGCCAAGTGACACTCGTGGTAGGAGCGGATCGTCCCGAGATCCTCCCAGTAGCCGTCGAACAGGTGCGTCTGCACGTGCAGCCGTTCGACGCACCGCGGAAAGACGTCCTTGCCGAAGTCGGTCGCCGGCGGCTTCTCCTGCAGCAGCTTGACCAGCCCGTCGCGGTCGAAGAGATAGATGCCCATGCTGGCGAGGTAGGGCCGGTCGTTGAAGGGGATGTCGAATTTTTCGATGTATTCCCGCGGCGTGACGAACGGCGGCAGTTGCTCGTCGCGTTGCGGTTTCTCGACAAAGCCGGTGACGCGGCCGGAGTCGTCGACCTTCACGATCCCGAACCCGCCCACCTGTTTCCGCGGCACCGGCAGGACGGCGATGGTCACGTCCGCCTTGGTGATTCTGTGTCGTTTGATCAGCTTGCGGAAGTCCATCCGGTAGAGCTGGTCGCCGGAAAGGATCAGGATTTCGCTGTAGTCGTCCTCGAGGAGTGGGCGGAGGTTGCGGCGGACGGCGTCGGCGGTGCCCTCGTACCAGCCGCCCTGCTGCCATTCGAGCGTGTCGTCCGGCTCCGCCTGTTGGGCGGCGAGGATCTCCACGAACCCGCGATTGAACATGTCGAACCGGTAGGTGTTGGCGACGTGCCGGTTCAGGCTCGTGGAGAGGAACTGGGTAAGGACGTATATGCGGGTAAGGTCGCTGTTGATGCAGTTGGAAATCGGGATGTCGATCAAGCGATATTTCCCGCCGACGGGGACGGCGGGCTTGCTGCGGTGTCTCGTGAGCGGGTAGAGCCGTTTGCCCTGGCCGCCGCCGAGGATGATGCTGAGCACCTGGGACATGGAGGCAGGCCTCGCTTCAAGTCCGGGACTACTTGGGGGCCAGGTCGGACGGCCCGGCCGCCCATCCTAACACAGGGCCCGATTGGGGGAATGGTGAAAAAAGCGTGCCGAGACGCACGTTTCGCCGTGACCCGAGTCTTCGAGGGGAGCGCTGGCACTGGCAAGCGCTCGCCTCGAAGACTCGGGTCGCGGCGTCACGGGTAGTTCGTCACATATGCCGCGACCCGCCCCGCGACGATGCCCGCCCACTCGGTGCAATCGTTGAGCGCCACGCCGTGATAGGCGTTTCCGGCTAAGAAAAGTCCTGGATTGCGGGCCGCCCGCTCCTCGATCTTCGCCACCCGTTCGGGGTGGCCGACAAAGTACTGCGGAATCGCGCGTTTCCAGCGGACGATGTGAACGAACACGGGTTCGGCCGTCACGCCCTGGGCGAGCCGCAGCTCGGCACGCACCGCCGCGACGAGCCGCCCGTCGTCCCAATCGACGACGTCCGCCCGGTGCCAGCCGCCGCACAGGACCCGCCACAGGACCATCCCGTCAGGCGCCCGCCCCGGAAAGATCGAGGAGCACCATTGCACGCCGAGGATGTCTCGTCGTTGCGACTGCGGGGCGATGAAGCCGAACCCGTCGCACTCGGGCACGTCGGCCGCGCGGAAGCCCAGGGCCACGACCGCGATCCGATTGTACGCAATGCCGCCGACAAGGTCGGCGAGTTCCGGATCGACGTCCGCCAGGAGCCGGGCCTGTTCGTCGGCCGGGCAGGCGAGGACGACGGCGTGCGGCTGCCAGAGGTCGTGGCCGTCGCCGTGGACCAGCCAACCGGTCGGCGACTGCTCGATTCGCTTGACCCGCACGCCGACGACGGGCGGCCGACGCAGCCTGTCGCGCAGCGTGTCGATCAGGACGTGCAGGCCTTCCCGGAAGGACCACATCCGAGTCGTCCCGCAAACATCGGCATCTGTTTCTCAACGGCAAATTGCAGGCGCTCCCCGGCGGCCTCGGCGCATTCCTTCGCAGCCGGCTGTTATCGTTCGGCGGCAAGCTGACCTTGCTGGCGGAACCATTTCGCC
>DATJGQ010001180.1:0-3656 GCA_035494815.1 Gemmataceae bacterium | reverse complement strand
GAGCGCCGCGCGGAACGGGCCGGCGGCCGCGGCCACGAGCGGACTGTGAAATGCCGCGGCGACGGGTAAACGGACATGCCGGACCTGTCGCGCGCCCAGCGCCCTCGCCGCCCGCTCGATCTCCGTCGTGCGGCCGGAGAGCACCGCCTGTCCCGGCGAGTTCCGGTTGGCGATCACCAGGTCGAGCTGGTCGTCGGCCAGCAGCCCTTCCACCGCTTCGAGCGGCGCCTGCACGGCGAGCATCGCCCCGGCGTCGTCGCGGTGTTCGGCCATCAGCCGACCGCGGAGTTGCGACAATTCGAACAGCGACGGCGCGTCGAAGCAGCCGGCGGTACACAGGGCGGTCAGTTCGCCGTAACTGTGGCCGGCGGTCACATCCGGGAGGACGCCGAAATGGCCGAGCACTTGCACGGCGCCTAGGCTCACCGCCCCGAGGGCCGGCTGAGCGACCGACGTCGCCCGCAGTTCCTCTTCCTGAGCGGCACGAGCCGCGGGCGTAAACGCGGGGTGCGGGTAGACGTAGTCGCTCAGTCGCTTCTCGCCGGGGTCGGCCAGGCCGGCCGCGAACGCCCGATCGGCCTCGGTGAGTACGTGCTGCATCGCCGGGAAAGTGCAGGCGAGGTCCCGCAACATTCCGACGGCCTGCGCGCCCTGACCCGGGAATAGGAAGCCGAGCCGGCCCGGTGCCGGGCCGGAGCCGTAGGCGACGCCGTCCGGCGAGTGCCAGGATTCCTTGCCCGCGTTCTGGTCGAGCAGTTGCAACGCCCGGCCGGCGATGTCGGCGGCGTTGTCGCGGGTCAGCACAAATGTTACGCGATGCGCGTGAGTGACGTCGAAGGCAGCGCGGGACGCCGCGGCGCGAGCTCGAATCCCAGTCCAACCAGCCCGAAGCGCCAGCGAGTGATCGGACTCACGTCCCTCGCTCGCGCTTCGGGCTGGTTGGACACTCTGCAACTCGCGAAGTCTCGCTTTCAACGCGTCGATGCTCTCGCCACTCATTGCGACGATTTGCACGTCGCCGTCCCAATCGAGGCCGGTCTTCGTGCGGGCGTGCTCCTCCAAAACCACGTGGAAGTTACTGCCGCCGAACCCGAACGCGCTCACGCCCGCCCGCCGCGGATGGGCGTCGCGCGGCAGCCACGGACGGCACTCCGTGTTGACATAAAACGGCGTCGCCCCCGGGGCGAGCACCTCCAGCGGCTGCGTCACCTTGATCGTCGGCGGCAGGACCTTGTGATAAAGGGCGAGCGCCGCCTTGATGAGCCCGGCGGCGCCCGCGGCGGCCTTCGTGTGGCCCAGCTGCGATTTCACCGAACCGAGCGCGCACCACGATGAACGCGCCGGCGCCGCATCGCGGAACACCTGGGCCAGCCCTCGGGCTTCCGTCGCGTCGCCGACTTTCGTGCCGGTGCCGTGCGCTTCGATCAGTTCGACCGTGTCCGGCGTGACGCCAGCCTGACCATACGCGTCTCGCAGACACCGCACCTGACCGTCGGCCGACGGCGCGTAGACCGCGTCGCCCTTGCCGTCGCTCGACGTGCCGATCCCCTTGATGACGGCGTACACCCGGTCGCCGTCGCGCTCGGCGTCCGCGAGCCGTTTCAGCACGACAATGCCCAGCCCCTCGCCGAGGATGGTGCCGTCGCCCGACGCGTCGAACGGCCGGGCGTCGCCCGTCGCCGACAGCGCCGGCGTCTTGCTGAAGCACATGTACATGAAGATGTCGTTGAACGTGTCCACCCCGCCGGTGACGACCACGTCCGCCCGCCCGGCGGACAGTTCCAGGCTCGCCAGGTGGAGCGCCGATAACGAGGACGCGCACGCCGCGTCAACGACGCAATTCGTTCCGTGCAAGTCGAGCCGGTTCGCCACCCGCCCCGCGACGACATTGCCCAAGAGGCCCGGGAACGAGGACTCCTGCCAGGAGACATAGCCGTCGCCGATGCGCTTCACGACCCGATCGGCGACCTCAGGACTGACGCCCGCGTCTTGCATCGCTTTGCGCCAGATCGGGTGGCCCAGCCGGGCGCCTAGTGGCACGACTAACTCCAGCGTCCCGGTCACGCCGAGAATGACGCTGACCTTTTGGGCGGCACTGTCGGACAGGCCGGCGTCTTCGAGCGCCTTTTGGGCGACGACAAGCGCGAGCAGCTGAGAGGTGTCTGTCGCCTCCAGGTCGTTCGGCGCGATGCCGAACGCGGCCGGCGGGAAGGGGTATGGGTCGAGGAAGCCGCCGCGGCGGGCGTAGGTCATGTCCGGCCGCTTCGGGTCGGCGTCGAAATAGTCGTCGGGGTTCCAGTGCGTCGGCGGGACCGGGCCGATGCCGTCGACCTTGGCCTTGATGTTCGCCCAGTATTCGCCGAGCCCGGCCGCCTTCGGGAACAGGCAGCCGATGCCTACGATCGCGAGCGGGGAATTATTGTTCGGTTGGTCCATGTGCTTTGCCGCTTGCGGCTATGCGACGTCCTCTCTCGGCCCGACCCGCGTCACGTCCGCCGGCAGCGCCACCCCCTGGCACGCCAGCATCTGCACCCGCGTCACCACCGCCGCCCCATGCATCAGGTTGTTCGCCACCGTCACGACCCGCCGATTCTCCGGCCGTTCCAGGAACGAGCCCTTCGTCCACTCGTTGAACGCCCCCATCGCCGGGCCACACCAGACCTGGTAATCGCCCTGCCGCGTCGGCTCGCCGGCGTTCGCCCACCGCGAGGACAAGCCGAGATACCAGCGAAACGTCAGGGCCATCTTTCGTTTGGCGTCCGTCTCGGCCCGCTCGACCTGTTTCGGGTCGCGGCCGAGCCAGAACTGCCGGGTCTCGGCCCAGATCGCGTCCAGCGGAGCGCGGAAAAGGTCCTTTTCCAAACGGACGCGCTCGGCCGTTGGAATCGCTTCGAGATTCGCACACGATCGATAAATCTCGTATAACTTTGCCGCCCGCATGGCGAACAGAGTGCTGCGCTTGAGCACTTGCACCTTGACGCCCATCTCGAACATGTCGGCGGCCGGGGCCATGATGACGTCGGCCTGCCCCGCCTCGGCGAGCATTTTGCGGACGGCGTCGGAACTGCCGCTCTCGACGCACGCCTGGTTGATCGAGCCGGTGAGGACGTACGCCGCCCCCATCGCGAATGCCGCCGCCACTCCCGCGGGCGTCGCGAGCCCGCCGGCGGCACCGACCCGCAGGGGCACCTCGTAGCCGTGTTGCGACTGCATGCGGTCGCGTAGCGCGAGCAGCGTCGGCAACAATGCCACGAGCGGCCGGTTATCCGTGTGGCCGCCCGAATCCGCTTCGGCGGTCAGATCCTGGGCCACCGGCACGCGCTTCGTTAATTCGGCCTGTTCGGGTGTCAAATCGCCGCGGGCGACGAGTTCGCGGACGAACTTGTCCGGTGGCGGCGCGAAGAACTTCGCCGCGACCTCGACCCGGGACACCTTCGCGATGACGCGATTTGGAGTCACAATCCGGCCGTCCGGCCCGCGGAGAATGCCCGCGAGGCGGTACCGCACCACGGGAAGCGTCAAGTCTAGATATGCCGACGCTTCGACCAACCGTACGCCGCGATTGAGCAACAGATCGACGGTCGCCGCCTCGTGATCGGGTTCGTTCGGGCTATGAATCAGATTCACGCCAAACGGAGCGCATTCAGAGCCGCGAC
>DATJGQ010001179.1:0-2169 GCA_035494815.1 Gemmataceae bacterium | reverse complement strand
CGCTGATGGATGGGCCGCCGTCCGATTGGCTTGAGGCGTATCGAAAGGTCAATACGGAACTGCGTCGGCGCGATTTGGCCGAGCGTGACGGGCTGTTGGTGAAAGCCGAGGTAATCCGTCAAGCCCTGCGTTCTGGCGTCTCGGCCATGCGGAGCACGGGGGACCGGCTTGTGCGGCTGTTCGGCAACGAGGCCGGCGAGATTTACAACGAGGGCGTGACCGAGTTTGAGACGGCAGCCCTGCGGACAGCGAACGATGAAGTCCGAGGCAATCCTGATCCGCAACTTGGCGGCGTCGCTGAAGACGCCCCCGCTTCGGACGCTTGAGGAGTTCGCGGAACAGGAAATCATACTGCCGTCCGGCCCTTACGCCGGCCGGCGGTTTCGCGGCGACCGGCACCCTGCGGGGCGGCTGTGGTTACGTGAACTGGACTCCGGCCGTTGGCAGCGGGCATTCCTGACGGCACCGAATCAGGACGGTAAGAGCCTGCTCGGGTTCGTCATCCCGACGATGTACCTGCTGTTCGAGCGGCAGGAGACGGTCATCCTCGGCGTCCCGTCCTTGGATTTGGTCAAGGACAAGTGGACGATCGACCTGCGGCCGACGATTCAGGCGAGCCGGTACGCCGAGCAGTTGCCGACGTACGGCGGTGGGAGCCGCGACGGGGAATCGGTCCTTTTCGAGTTCCGCAACGGCGCCCGCCTGCGGTTCATGACGGCGGGGGGCAACGACCAGAGCCGCGCCGGCTTCACATCGCCGAACCTCGTTGTCTCCGAAACGGACGGCTTCGACGTAATCGGCGGCAACAGCCGCGAGGGTGACAAGTTCAGCCAGCTTGTGCGACGCACGCTCGCTTTTGGCGACCGCGCCCGCCTGATCGCCGAATGCACGGTTAGCTTTGAGACCGGCCGCACCTGGCAGGAATATCAGCACGGGACGCACAGCCGGATCGCCCTGCCCTGCCCTCACTGCCGGGCATGGGTTACGCCAGAACGGGAGCACTTCCGGGGTTGGCAGGATGCGGAAACTGAACCCGAGGCGGTCACCAAGGCCCGTGTCTGTTGTCCGAACTGCGGCGGCGAATGGACGAACGAGCAGCGGATCGAAGCCAACCGCCGGGCGGTAGTGGTTCACAAGGGGCAAGAGGTTTCTCCAGATGGCTCGCCTACGGGCGCGCCCCCGGCGACGAACACGCTCGGTTTCCGGTGGACGGTAGTCAACTCGATATTGAGTTCGGGCCGATTGGCCGAGGTGGCGCGGAAGGAATGGCGGGCGCGCCGCGCCTCAGATGAGGACGCCGCCGAGCGGGATATCTGCCAGTCCGAATGGACCCTGCCGGCCAAGCCGACGACGGCGGACGTTTCCCAGCTAGACGCCTTCGTAATCATGCGCCGGACTCGCCAGAAGCCGCGTGGCGTGTGCCCCGACGGGACGCAGGTTGTTACGGTCGGGTGCGACATCGGCAAGCGGCTCTGTCATTGGGTCGCGATCGCGTGGCTCCCGCACGCGACGCCGCACGTCATTGACTACGGGCGCATCGAGGTGCCGAGCGACACGATGGCCGAGGAGGAGGCGATCCTCCTCGCGCTCCGCGACTGGCGCGACAACATCGCCGACGGCTGGAAGTTGGGAGACGGCCTGATCCGCCCCACCTTCGCATTCGTAGACGCGGGCAATTGGCGTGACACGATTCACCAGTTTGCCCAGGAGAGCGGGCCGCCCTACTTCCCGACGTACGGCTACGGAATAGGCCAGCGCAAAGACGGCCGATTCAATCGCGACACCGGGAGCAAGGTCATTTGGGCCAAGGACGGCTATAGCCTGATCCAGATGCCGGACCGCCGGCAGTATGTGGAAATCAAGGTAGACCGCTGGAAAAGTTGGCTGCACGCCCGAATCAAAACCCCGACCGACAAGCCCGGCGCCCTGACGCTGTTCGAGTCAAACGAACACCTGAGCTACGCGAAGCACCTCACCGCCGAAAAGCAGGTTGAGCACTTCGACACCAAGGAAGGCATGGTCACGCAATGGGTGGCGGTCAGCCGTAACAATCACTACTTGGATGCGACGACACTCGCGTGTGTGGCCGGGCATGAAGCGGGCATGAGACTCATCGAATCGGAGCCGCAGGAACAGCCGGCCCCGTCCAAATCCGCAGCGACCGACCCG
>DATJGQ010001178.1:0-3411 GCA_035494815.1 Gemmataceae bacterium | reverse complement strand
GATGAACGGGAAGTTAGGGTTGAGATCCGGACAGCTCTCGGCGTGAGTGGGCGCGGAATGACCCAGCAGATCGCGACGGAGGCGTCAAGGACGTACTTCATGCGTCGTCATCGTCGTGAAGCAACGCCTGGAATCGGGCATCGTCCATGACGCCTCGGGTGCGGCGGATTTCCTCCGTGATCCGGTCGGCACGGTCCTCAATCCGGCGGGATATTTCGGGGTCAACCGGCGTGCCGTCGATAATCCGCTTCATCACGGCGTCCAGATCCGACAGGACTTCCCGGTTCATGCCCGCGGCTTCGGTTTCAGCAGTGTTCATACCTGAATTGTCCTCGGAACAGGAAGTCTGTCAAGACGCATGAGCGAACCGCGCCAGTTCGGAATGGCCCTACGTTCGCCCGAAAAAACCATTGACCCCGCCGGCGCGGGCGGCTTTACTGGTGGTGCGTTTGCGAGCCTACCCTTTGCCTGCCTACCTCGTAAACCACCCTGTGGCGTTTTCGGGTGTTCCATCGAATAGTCCAGCGGCCACAATCGTCTGGGTGTTTTGGACGACTGGCGGCCGGAACATGACCGGGAGCGGCTCGCCCGCCGAAACTGCTACGGAAGCTGGACGCCCCGCGTGTTTCTTGTCCCCCCTCACGCTCGATGCCGCGCCTGGAACGGGTCCGGGCACGGCGATACCAAAGGAGTGCATCATGGTCCGTTTGCTCGCGCTGGCCGTTGTTGTTGGTCTGTCGTTTTCCGTCGTACGCGCGGAAGACCTGAAGTCGGGCCCGGGTGAGAAGATCGGCGGCGCCTTCATGGTCAAGGCGATCACCGGCGAGAAGAAGGGCGATACCCTCTGCTACGTCTGCAAGTACAACGCCGAGGCCCGCCCCGCGGTGGTGCTGGTCTTCACCCAGAAGGCCGATGAGGAACTGGCCAAGGTCGTCAAGGCCGTTGACGAAGTCCAGAAGAACAACGCCAAGCTCGGCACGGTCGTCGTCGGCGTCAGCGGCGTTCAGGCCGCCGACTTCGAGAAGCTCCAGAGCACCCACAAGCTGACCACGCCGCTCGTCGTGGCCGAGGACAAGGACGGCCCGTCGAAGTACGAGCTGAACAAGGACGCCGCCGTGACCGTGCTCGTCTACAAGAAGGGCGGAACGATCACCAAGACCTTCGCGTTCAAGGACACCAAGTCCGCCGCCGAGAAGGCCAAGGAGATCGCCGCGGCCGCCACCGACGCCGTGAAGTAAGTTCTCGACGCCCCAATCGCGTTGAAACCCCAACAACCCACCAGATTCCCGCGAGGGCCGATCTGGTGGGTTGTGTTGCGGAATCCCAGCCATCGTTGCCGAGGCCGACGTGAGTCATCGTTTCCTTCTGTTGCCGGTCGCGGCCATCCTCGCGGTTTCGCTCGTCGAAGCCAGGCAAGGACCGGCCGATGTCGCGGGGCCAATCAATGTCGCGCCAAAGCCAATCGCGACCGATCAGTCGGTGAAGTACGACTACGACATCGTCTACGTCCGCGCGCTGCGCAAGGGGGATGCGGTCGGCACCAACTGGCCCGAGATCTCCAACCCGGTCTTCATGGATCCTGGCGCGGACCTCATGCTGCTCCGCCCGGACGGCCGCGAGGAGTTGCTCGTCAAGGGTGGGGCCGGTTCCGTTACCGACCCGATGGTGTCATTCGACGGCGAGTGGGTCTATTACTCACTGTTCCACGATCTGACGGGGGCCTCGATCGCGCAGGGCGCACCCGCCGGCGCGGACATCTTCAAGATTCACCTGAAGTCGAGGAAGATCGTCCGCCTCACGCACCAGGAATTCGCGCCCAACACCGGGGCCGCGATCTGGTCGAAGGACTTCCGCACACCGGAGCCGGGCAAGGATTCCCTCGACTACGGCGTCTTCAACATGGGCCCCTGCCCCCTCCCTGGCGGGAAACTGATCTTCGCGTCCAATCGCAATGCCTTCAAGCCGCCCAAGCGCTTGCCGCACACGCTGCAACTCTTCGTGATGGACGATGATGGCCGGAATGTTGAGTGCATCGGCCACCTGAACCTCGGCATGGCGCTCCACCCGGTTGTGCTGGCCGATGGCCGGGTGATGTTCTCCTCGCTCGAATCGCAGGGGTTGCGCTCCTCAACGCTCTGGGGTCTCTGGAACATCAATCCGGACGGGACCGGCTGGGGACCGCTGGCCAGCGCCTTTCTGCCGGGAGGCAGCCCCAGCGCGTGGCACTTCCAGACGCAGTTGTCGGACGGGTCCATCGTCGCGGAGGAGTATTACAGCCAGACATCGAGCGGCTTTGGCGGGTTCGTGAAGTTCCCCGCCGCGCCGCCCCCCGGCGAACGCGCCTTTGGTCCCGGCTACACGCTCGATCCGCGCAATCCGCCGCTCCGCAACGGCCGCCTCGACACCGGTGCGCCGCGCCTGCGCCGCCTGCCGTTCAGCCCCTTCGGAATCGAGTCGATCACGCGCTTCGCCCGCACCGATGAGGGGCCATCCGACTATGCCGTTCGCGGCCAGCGGCCGACGGGACGCGGCCAGCGCGACTCGTCGCCGCGTGTGGGCAAGGTCACGCACCCGTCCGCTGCGCCGGACAACCATCTGCTGTGCGTCTGGTCGCCGGGACCGGTCAACGGCGGCTACACGGTGCATCAGCCCGCGGTGGACGGCGGCATCTATCTCATCAAGGATGGCCAGCCGGTGGATGAGCCGGGCCAGATGCTCCTCATCAAGAACGACCCGAAGTTTAACGAGCAGTGGCCGCGCGCGGTGGTGCCGTACAAACGGATTCACGGCATCGACGAGCCGAAGAAACTGCCGGTCCTGGCAAACGACGGCAAACTCTCACCCCACCTACCGGCCGGGACGCCGTTCGGCCTCATCGGTACCGCGAGCCTGTATAAGCGCGAGAGTTATCCCAACGGCGTGGTGAAACCCGGAACCGTGACCGCGACTTTCGCAAGCGCGGACGCGACGGGCTATCAAGACCTCGACCCGTTCAACACGACCGCCGATGGCGCGTCGCTCAACTGGTTCAACCAGGGCGCGGATGCGGGCCGCTATTCGAACGACGACATCCACGCCATCCGCATCCTGGCCATGGAGCCCACCACCGATCGGAATCGAGGGCCGAACTCGGGACGCACCTTCCGCAGCCACGCCAACGAACGCTTGCGGATTCTCGGCGAAATTCCCGTGCGTAAGGTCGCGGGAGGGAAGCAACCCCTCGACCCCGACGGCAACCCGGACACGAGCTTTCTGGCCAAAATCCCCGGCGACGTGGCCTTCACGTTCCAGACGCTCGACCAGCGCGGCATGGTGCTGAACATGGCCCAGACCTGGCACCAGGTCCGCCCCGGCGAGGTCCGGCACGATTGCGGCGGTTGCCACGCCCACAGCCAGAAGCCGACCGACTTC
>DATJGQ010001177.1:0-3688 GCA_035494815.1 Gemmataceae bacterium | reverse complement strand
AAGTCCAATAAGTCCAATAAGTCCCATAAGTCTCATGACACCCGCCGGCCGACCATTCACCATGACGAAACTGATCGAACCGCGCACGCTCAAAGGCTTCCGCGACTATCCGCCGGAACTCATGCTGCCGCGCGAGTGGCTGATGGAGACGGCCCGTCGCGTCTATCGTTCGTACGGTTTCGCGCCGATCGACACGCCAGCACTTGAGTACGCGGAAATCCTGCTCGCGAAGATGGACAGCGATGCGGAGATGCAGCGGCAGACTTATCGGTTCCGCGACCAGGGCGATCGCGAGGTCGCCATGCGGTTCGACCTGACAGTGCCTCTCGCCCGCTTTGCAGCTCAGCATGTTGGGCCGAACCCGAACCAGATTCCCGTGCCGTTCAAGCGCTACCACCTGGGCGTGGTCTGGCGTGGCGAAAACCCGGCTGCCGGTCGCTTCCGGGAATTCATGCAATGCGACTTCGACACGATCGGTACTGCGTCGAACGCCGCAGACATAGAAACCGCTCTCGTCATAAACGACCTTCTGCTTGCCCTCGGCTTTGAGCGGTTCGAGGTGCGAATCAACAATCGACTCGTGCTCAACGGTTTGCTAGAAGAGCTGGCTTTGGGCGAGAAGACCGCCGGCGTCTTGCGCGTGCTCGACAAATTGGGCAAGCAAGGCCGCGAGTCGGTTCTCACGGAGATGACCGTCGCGAACGGGCTCGGCCTGAGCGCGTCTCAGGCCCAACGGGTCGTCGCTCTGGCCGAGACTCAGGGTGACAGCTCGACGGTACTGGACGGCATCGAGCGCGAGTTCGGCCGCAACGCGAAAGCCGCGGACGGAATCGCCAGGCTCCGCCAACTGCTCGCTGTCGCGCGCGCCGTCGACATTCCCGAGCGCCGGTTGCGACTCGATCTTTCGATTTGCCGCGGCCTGGACTACTACACCGGCACGATCTACGAAACTTATCTCACCGACCTGCCGCAAATCGGCAGCGTCTGCTCCGGCGGCCGCTACGACAACCTCGCGGGGCTGTACACCAAGCAGGTGTTGCCGGGCGTCGGCGCATCGCTCGGGTTGGACCGGCTGCTCGACGCGATGGAAAAACTCAAGCTGTTGCCCAAGACATCGACGCCCGCACCGGTGTTCGTGGTGCAATTCACGGCGGAGCGGCTGGCCGATTATCAGCGTCTGGCGCGTCAGTTGCGGCAGGTCGGCATCGGCGTCGAAGTGTATCCGGAGGCGAAAAAGATCGGTGCCCAGCTGCAGTATGCCGAGCGGCGCGGCTTTCGGATCGCCCTGATCGCCGGACCGGACGAATTCGCCAAGCGCGTGATTAAGATCAAGCACTTGGCCAAGCGCGAAGAGCGTGCGATTGCGGAATCGGAGATCGTGCCGTCGGTGCAAGAAATGCTCGCCCATGAACCGGGGGAGAGCGGGCAATAGGACTTATGGGACTTATGGGACCTATGAGATCATAGGTCCCATAAGTCCCATAGGTCTGTTTACCGCCCCAGCCATGGACCGCGGCAACCACTACGAAGCGGCATTCGAGGGCTACCTGCGGGCCCGGCGGCTCGGCTACGTGGCCGTGGACGAAACGCACCGCGCCTCGCTGGACGACGAGCCCGTCAAGAGTCTGGACTTCGTCGTCTACGGCTCCTCCGGCACGCGGCTGCTCGTGGACGTCAAGGGTCGCCGTTTTCCGGGCGGGCCGAAGGACCGGCCGCGGCGCGTCTGGGAGTCGTGGTCCACCCGTGACGACGTCGACGGCCTGCAGCGCTGGGCCGAACGGTTCGGCCCAGACTACCTGCCCCTGCTCGTCTTCGCCTACCAGATCCGGCCGACCGTGAAATTACCGCTCGGCGTCCGCGACCTCTGGTTCTGGCGCGGCAAAGCGTACCTTTACCGTGCGGTGCCGGTGGACGACTACCGTGAGGCGATGCACGTCCGCAGCCCGAAATGGGGCACGGTCATGGTGCCGACGGCGGCGTTTCGCCGGCTGGTGCGCCCCCTTTCCGACTTCACCCACAAAACAGTGGGCAGTGTGCAGTGCGCCGTGAGCAGTGAAGGCAGGTTTTCACTGCTCACGGCACACTGCCCACTGCACACTGCCCACGCATGAAACTCGGCGTCCGCCTGGAATCGCTCGGCGTGCCGGCCCGCAAGGGCCTCGTGGAAGCCCGGCGGCTCGGCGTCAGCGGCGTCCAGGTCGACGCGGCCGGCGACCTCGCCCCCGATCGGCTGTCCACCACGGGCCGCCGCGAGTTCCGTCACCTTCTGCGCGGCCACGGCCTTGACCTCGCCGCGCTCGGCTGCCCGCTCCGCCACGGGTTCGACACGCCCGAGAATCTCCAGCCGCGAATCGATCATGTCCGCAAGGTGATGACTCTTGCCGTCGAGCTCGGCGCCCGTGCGGTGGTGGTTGAAGCGGGGCGGATTCCCGACAAGCCGGACGACCCGCGGGCCGCGCTGCTGACCGAATCGTTGCTGGCGCTCGGGCAGCACGGTGACCGCATTGGCGCGCTGCTGGCCCTGGAAACCGGCGCGGAATCGGGCGCGATCCTGCGGCAATTCCTCGACCGCCTCGACACCGGCGGCCTCGGCGCCAACTACGAGCCGGCCAACCTGCTCATGAACGGCCTCGACCCGCTCGCCGAGTTGCCCGCCCTCTCCGGCCGGATCGCCCACGTGCACGCGAAGGACGCCCGCCGTGGCGGCGCCAGCCGCTCGGCCCAGGAAGTGCCCCTCGGCCACGGCGACATCGACTGGCTGCAGGTCGTCGGAACGATGAGTGCCCAGGACTACCGGGGCTGGCTGACGGTCGAGCGCGAGTCGGGCACGAACCGGGCCGCGGACGTCGCGGGGGGCCTGGCCTTCTTACGCCGGTTCGTCGGGTAACGCGGACGCCAGGCGGGCGTTGACGTAGCGATCCTCGCCCAGCGCCCGTTCGCGGCGGGCAACGATTGGCCGCCGCGGGGAACCGACGGCCGCGAGCCCGGACCCGCCGACCGGAGCGAGGGCCGCGTCGCCGCCGATCAGTTTCGGCGCGATATAGACGTGCAGCTCGTCGATCAGGTCAGCGTCATGGAAGCTGCCCAGGACGCCGGAACCACCCTCCACGAGAATGTTCGTCATTCGCCGGTTGCCGAGCTCGCGGACCAGGGCGGACACGTTCGGGCGGCCGTTCTCTTCCGGCAATTCGATGACCTCGCAGCCGCCGTCGCGCAGTCCCGCGCCCCGCCCCGCCAACGTCGCGACGATCACGGGAGCCGCGTCCAGCGTCTGCAAAAGTCGGCACCCGGCCGGCACGATTCCCCCGCTGGTCAGCACAATCCGAGCGGCGATCCGCGGCCCGGGCGGCCGCGCGGTGAGAAGGGGGTCGTCCGCCAGTACCGTCCGGCTGCCGACGACGACGGCGTCCACGCGGCCGCGCAATTCGTGCGCGTGCGCCCGCGATTGTTCGCCGCTGATCCATTTCGAGTCGCCGGTCCGCGTCGCGATCCGCCCGTCCAGCGACATCGCCCACTTCGCGTGAACGTACGGCCGCCCCAGTTTCAAGAGGGTCAGGTATGGCAGGTTGAGCGTGAATGCGGCGTTCCGCTCGACGCCCAGCCGCAGAGTGACCCCGGCCGCCCGCAACCGCTCGAACCCCTTCCCCGCCACTTCCGGGAACGGATCGGGCATGGCCGCCACGACACA